>LKUD01000088.1 GCA_001412355.1 Methanoculleus sp. SDB | reverse complement strand
GGTCGATCTATCCGGTGGCCGCGTGCCGCCGGGCCGGGGGTCAGTCCGGGCAAGGTTTAATACCGGTCCGGACCAACATAGATCCCCTGTGAGGACAGAGGTGGATCAGGTGAATCGGGCGGTGAACCGTCCGGCTCCCGGCTTCACACGAGGAAGAAACAACAGGGTATAAATACCCTCGATACATACATTATTCCTCTGATTCGTGATGGAGAACCAAAATCGCCCGGGTGGGGGCGTTGGTTCTGACGTTGGCACTTGGCAATGCGGAAATCTATTTAGTAACCGCCAAATTCCTTTGAAAAAAACCGATACTGTGTGCCGAAGACTGCAGACCGTGTGTCTGTAGAGTACTTCTTCAAAAAAAATTCTGGTTGATCCTGCCAGAGGTCACTGCTATCGGGGTTCGATTAAGCCATGCGAGTCGAGAGGGTTCGGCCCTCGGCGGACTGCTCAGTAACACGTGGATAACCTGCCCTAAGGTGGGGCATAACCCCGGGAAACTGGGGATAATACCCCATAGGTTAGAGATGCTGGAATGCCCTTTAACCCAAAGCTCCGGCGCCTTAGGATGGATCTGCGGCCGATTAGGTAGTTGTTGGGGTAACGGCCCAACAAGCCCGTAATCGGTACGGGTTGTGGGAGCAAGAGCCCGGAGATGGACTCTGAGACACGAGTCCAGGCCCTACGGGGCGCAGCAGGCGCGAAAACTTTACAATGCAGGAAACTGTGATAAGGGAACCCCGAGTGCCCGTATACGCGGGCTGTCCAGGTGTTTAAAACGCATCTGAAGAAAGGGCCGGGCAAGACCGGTGCCAGCCGCCGCGGTAATACCGGCGGCTCGAGTGGTGGCCACTTTTATTGGGCTTAAAGCGTCCGTAGCTTGGTTGTTAAGTCTCTTGGGAAATCTCACGGCTCAACCGTGAGGCGTCTAAGGGATACTGGCAACCTAGGGACCGGAAGAGGTGAGAGGTACTCCAGGGGTAGGAGTGAAATCCTGTAATCCTTGGGGGACCACCTGTGGCGAAGGCGTCTCACCAGGACGGCTCCGACAGTGAGGGACGAAAGCTGGGGGAGCAAACCGGATTAGATACCCGGGTAGTCCCAGCCGTAAACGATGCGCGTTAGGTGTATCGGTGACCACGAGTCACCGAGGTGCCGAAGGGAAACCGTGAAACGCGCCGCCTGGGAAGTACGGTCGCAAGGCTGAAACTTAAAGGAATTGGCGGGGGAGCACCACAACAGGTGGAGCCTGCGGTTTAATTGGACTCAACGCCGGGAAGCTCACCGGATAAGACAGCGGAATGATTGCCGGGCTGAAGACTCTGCATGACTAGCTGAGAGGAGGTGCATGGCCGTCGTCAGTTCGTACTGTGAAGCATCCTGTTAAGTCAGGCAACGAGCGAGACCCACGCCAACAGTTGCCAGCATGGTCTCCGGACTGATGGGGACACTGTTGGGACCGCCTCTGCTAAAGAGGAGGAAGGAATGGGCAACGGTAGGTCAGCATGCCCCGAATTATCCGGGCTACACGCGGGCTACAATGGGCAGGACAATGGGTATCGACACCGAAAGGTGAAGGCAATCTCCTAAACCTGCTCTAAGTTCGGATTGTGGGCTGCAACTCGCCCACATGAAGCTGGAATCTGTAGTAATCGCGTTTCAAAATAGCGCGGTGAATGCGTCCCTGCTCCTTGCACACACCGCCCGTCAAACCACCCGAGTGAGGTTTGGATGAGGCTGTGGTCGTTGCCGCAGTCGAATCTAGATTTCGCAAGGGGGGTTAAGTCGTAACAAGGTAGCCGTAGGGGAATCTGCGGCTGGATCACCTCCTAA
>LKUD01000087.1 GCA_001412355.1 Methanoculleus sp. SDB | reverse complement strand
AAGAGCTACCTTTTTTCTTTATCTTTCTTTTTTGGCTTCATCATTGAGATGATATCGACCACGTATTTTTCATCCTTGCCCATCTTTACAACCACTTCATCACTTTTTGCCAGTTTTTCGATATTGAGTTCGTAGCTCCCGGGATTTATGACACGGATACTTTCGATACGCTCATGCATTTCAACGTGACGGCTCGGCTCCGCCGGGACTTCAAGGATCTCCTCTTTCGTCTCCTCGGCGAGATTCTCGATACTCTTCTCTTCAAGCACGTCGCGGTGCCGATCGGACTCACGAACGAAAAGGAATTTTTTTCCGCCGCAGCTCGGGCAGCCTTTCAGAATCTCAGTTGATCCGTCCTTGAATTCACGTCCACATTGCGTGCATTTATGTGGCATCTCCCGTCACCTTGATGAAACCCAGGTGCTGATAAGGTCCTTCTCTTTCTTAATCGTCTTCATCTGGTCCGCAGGACCTATTACAGTCAGACGTGCGGATCGCTTTTTCCCCAGCAGTCTGTCGAGGAAACTCAGCTTTTCTCCGCCTTCATTGCCGGAGTAGGTCTCCATCTCGATGCCGGAGAACCCATCGGGCGTGATTTCGCGCATCGTGACCTCGATAAGCATCGTCTGCTCTTCCGGTGCAAGTCCCTTCTCCAGCACTACAATATTGCCTTCCATCACATCATCGAGAATCAGGCGTATCTTTTCCATGACTGTCATTTTATCGAGACGGTCTGCGGAGATTAAATCGATCTGTACTCCCTGTATCATGTCCAGTCACCCGAAGTACTCGATCATCTTTTCATACAGTTCCTCGACGTTATCACCCTCAAGCCCGGATATCGAGATGACCGGATGCTGAGGGAATGCACTCTTTATACGGGACGGAGATGCATCGGGCAGGTCGATCTTATTTGCGACGATGATCACGGGCAGGTTCCTGCTCTCGATAATTCCGACCATCATAATATTGACCTGCAGGAAGGGATCAAGCGTGGCGTCGAGCATATAAATAACACCGTCAATATCTTCCCGAAGCCAGTGCATCGCCTCCGCAACTCCTTCCGTTGCTTCACGTGCGCGTTTGATCGCTTCTTCCTTCTCGAGCCCGTATTCAAGGAATTCCTTGTAATCAATCTTTGTCGTTACACCGGGCGTATCGACGATATCGATGGTGATTGAACCGCCATTGTTCCCGGTGATTATTATTCCCTCCTTTCTACGGGCACGCCTCGTTTCATGCGGAATTTCGCTGACCGGCCCGACAGCGTCCCCCGTCCAGTCCCGAACGATCCTGTTGGCCAGTGTTGTCTTTCCCGCATTCGGCGGACCGTATATACCGATGCGCGATTCCTGATTCTTGAAAAAATACTTCAGGAATCTGGAGAACGTCTTCTTCGTTCGAATGATGAAACTCATTAAGGATCCCCCATCTGGAAAATATACTTCCCTACTATGACTATATGCTCTACCAATAAAAATAAACCTCTCCCTGCCATCATTTGCCGGTCTCTGTATCCCCTGATAAATGACAAATCCGGCGCGTCATTATACTTTTATACTGCTGGTGCATAGTATCTGCAAGTTACCAATTCACTGGCAATACAGCTGGCGAAATGTGGTGATCATGTGAGTGAAATCAGAATGGACACAATCCACTTCCAGACCAAAGTGCCGCTCAAAGAAGTAATGCGGTATAAACCTACGACCCTTGAATCCGAAGCGACAGTTGCTCGTGCTGCCGAGGTCATGTGCCGCGACGAGGTGGGAAGCTGTATTGTTTTGCAGAACAATCTGGCAAAAGGTATGATTACCGAACAGGATATTAACTGCAAGGTTGTCGCTAAAGATCTCAAACCCGGCAAAGTCCGGGTAAGCGACGTCATGAGCACTCCACTTATCACGATCGATGCGGATAAAACCGTTGGGGACGCCGCTCACATGATGGTCGAGAACAAGGTACGTAGACTGCCTGTCGTTGACGGGAACAAGGTTGTCGGTATCGTGACCGTACGCGATCTGCTGTCAGTTGCCACGGAGATCAATGAAATTATGTCGGATCTCATTGAGATCAACCGCGAGGACGACATGATCATGGGGATCTGTGACAGCTGCGGGAACATGTCCGACAACATCAGACCTGTTGACGGCGTCATGCTCTGCCCAAACTGCAGGGAGGAGGAACGTCTTGTATGAAGGTCGCTCGCGACCTAATGGTTGAGTTCCCCGTGTTGCGATGGAATGATTTCATCACCAGGGCACGACAGATTCTCCGGGATGACTTGTACCGGGAGATCTATGTAACGAATGAAAAAAACGGACTGATGGGGTATATTGACGCGACTGATGTATTGAAGGTAACTGATACGAAGTCGAACGTCACCGTGGAAGGTTTTGTCAAGGAAGCAGCATCGGTTCATCCTGACGATTCCCTCGAGACTGTCGCGGGAATCATCCGGACCATGGGAACTGACAGTGCGGCGGTCACGAATGAGGCACGAAACGTGATCGGGGGTATCATGCTTTCGGAACTCTTCCAGATTCTTATCCGCCGGCAGGAACTCCGCGGCCGCGTCAGTGATTTTATGGCACAGCGGGTCGTGACGTGCAGGCCCGATGACACGATACAGAAACTGTACTCGCTCATTGTGGAAAGCGGATATTATGCCTTTCCTGTCGTAAGGGACGGAATACTGGTCGGGATGCTCTCCCGGAACGACCTTCTCAGGTACGGCAGGATACGGAAAACACTTGAAAATTCATCAAAAGTACATGTCGAGAACCTGATGACCACACCAGCCATTTATGTCTCGCCCGACGATGATATAGGCGAAGCTGCACGATCACTCACTGTTCATGATATCAGCAGGCTCCCCGTTGTTTTGAATGGAAATCTTGTCGGCATCCTTGACCGGCATGATGTATTGAAGGGTTTATCATTATAAGGTGGATCACTTGCACAGGAATGAACGACACCAGAAACAGGGAGATAAACTCCTGAAAATGCCTGGCAAATTCGACCGTGGTCCGGTTGAATTCAAATCACGTTCCTCCGACAAAGAGGGGGAAATTATGGCGATCGCGACGCGGGATGTAATCTCGGTACCTCCGACCAGCACTATTCTTGGTGCCATTGAGGCGATGACAGCCCACGGATTCCGGCGTTTGCCTGTAACAGATCCCGGAACACACAGCCTTCGGGGCATCATCACCGCGGGCGACATCATCGATTTCATGGGGGGAGGCAGCAGATTTAATCTCGTGAAGGTAAAGCACAAGGGCAACCTCATAGCAGCGCTCAACGAGAGCGTTCGAGAAATCATGACCTCTCAGCTGGTCACGCTTCCGGTTACGGCGTCAATTGCCGATGCCGTGGGGGTAATCGTCGAAAAGAAAACCGGCGGACTGCCCATTATCAATGAAAAAGAGGTTCTTTCAGGCATAGTTACCGAACGCGACGTAATGCGCGTCCTTGTCGCGGAGCGGAGTCCCCTCAAGGTGGAGGATATCATGACAACATCACTCCACATCACGTCTCCCGAAACACCCATCGGCACCGTGACACGCGAGATGGTCACACAAAGGTTCCGGCGCCTGCCGGTAGTGAGTGATGACGTCCTTTTCGGTATCGTCACCAGCACTGATATTATGAAATACATCGGCGGAGGGAAGGTCTTTGATAAACTTGTGACCGGGAATGTCTCGGATGTGATGAATCTTCCTGTCCGGACGCTTATTAACGGTTCTCTCCATACCACAACGCCGGATGAAAACATCAACGAAGTGGCACGAGAGATATTATCGAAGAACGTCGGCGCGCTCCCTGTGATCGAAGATTCCCGGCTTGTCGGCCTTGTTACGGAATTCGATCTGGTGCGCGCATTTTCCAAGAGGTGATATCCTATGAATGCATCAGAGGTTATGGTATCTCCAGTCCATGTTATTGCACCCGACGATCCGGTTGCACATATAAGAAATCTGATGTTGAAACATAAAATTTCGCGATG
The DNA here is from genome assembly GCA_001412355.1 of Methanoculleus sp. SDB. Classification (NCBI taxonomy): domain Archaea; kingdom Methanobacteriati; phylum Methanobacteriota; class Methanomicrobia; order Methanomicrobiales; family Methanomicrobiaceae; genus Methanoculleus; species Methanoculleus sp. SDB. The sequence continues at coordinate 2,816 of LKUD01000087.1, read as the reverse complement.
TCCGGTACTGGAGGATGACCGTCTTTCAGGCATCATTACCAAGAAAGATATTGCATACCGGCTCCGCAACACAGAGCCATTGTGGCGGAGAAGACCGATCGACCATATTCCCGCGCATGTCATCATGACGCCGGATCCGGTTACCATCGCACCGACCACCGAAATCGGCGCGATCGCGGAAGTGATGGTTGAGAAGAATATAAGCGGCCTCCCTGTTCTCGATACGGAAGGCCTTCAGGGAATAGTAACAAAATCGGATTTGCTCGCGTCAGGTATCGCAGAAAACCTGAACCTGACGGTCGCAGACCTGATGGTTCCGGTCGAGACGGTCAACCGTTTCCATTCACTGAACCACGTAATTGATATAATGAGCGAGCAAAATGACAGGGTTGTTGTCGTGAATGATAACGGGACTCTGGCAGGCATTATAACTGAGAGCAATATTGCCTTCTTCACCTATTCAGACGACAAAACGGGCATCCCTGAAAAAGATGTCCTTATGCTCCGGCGGGAGGAGCCCGGCGGCAGAAAATGGTTCCGGTTCGTAACGGAAGTATCCTCGACCGCAGAGGACCTAATGTCCCGGCCGGTCGTCACCGTTTCATCCGAAGCCCCGCTGGCCGACGCCGTGGAGCTGATGAAGAACCATCATATCAGCAGTGTTGTTGCACTCGATGGACATGATGTCAGAGGTATTGTAATACGGGATGATATTATCAAGGAAGTGGCAAAATGAGCGAAGAATTACTCATCAGAGATGTTATGGTCAAACCCCTGACCATTTCGAAATCAGCGGCAATCACCGAAGCGCTTGACAAAATGCTTGATGAAGGCGCAGACCCGCTTATTGTCACCAACAACGGAGGCGTCATGGGGACGATCTCCCGGAAGGCCATCGCAGAGACACTCGGGAGCAGAAAGTCGTCGGTGGTGGCCCCCGCGAAAATCCATGTGGCAAACAAGACCGACGAGGATTATACGGTCGCCTACCCCGATCAGCATGCCGATATTCTCGTCCCGCTGCTCCAGGAGTACCGTATCGTCGTCGTTCTCGATAATGAACACCGGCTTGTGGGACAGGTGGGCCCGATAGACCTCCTGAGAGTCATGCGGCCCGACACGGTCGCAGAGCACGTGATGCAGACTGCCTTCACCATCCGGTCCGACGAGCGTGTCGTACACCTCAGGCGGCGGATGATTGATGAAAATATCAGCAAGTTCATCGTAATGGATGATGGTGAAATGCAGGGAATCGTCACTGAAACGGATGTCGCCAAAGCGATGAAGGCGTTCCGTGAAATTGTCGAGGACAAGTATCAGGACCACCGCATCAGGAACCTGCTTGTCAAGGATATTATGACAGCGCCTGCGATCACCGTCGATGTGGATGAGGATATAACGGCCATTACTGACCTTATCGTAAAAAAGAGTATCAGTTCACTACCCGTGACCAACAACGGCAAACTCGTCGGCCTGCTTACAAAACAGGCTCTTATCAGCGCGCTGTAATGGCGCCCAGCCCTTATTTTCTTCATTTTTGTTGAGCAAAAAAAAGGTATCGTCTCCTGTGCGGCGCTCTATCCCGCACAGTACTCCGACCACGGTGCCGAGATATTTTTTTTGTAAGTAGACACAGTATACCAACAATGAAGTCACCCATGCATCCGGTCACTCCGGTACAGCCGACTGATTCTGTGGCGGAACTTCTGGAGAGAATGAGCAAAACAGGGTTTCAAGGAAGAAAACTTGGTGAATCACTTGAAATCTGGTCACGGATGATCGAGGATGAGGGCTGCATCGTCATGCTTGGATTGTCGGGCGCGATGATCCCCGCAGGCATGCAGGAGTGCCTGATCGAACTTGTCCGCCGCCGGTATGTCGATGTCATCGTCTCGACAGGTGCCAATATCTTTCACGACGCCTGCGAACATCTCGGAGTCCGGCACTACCTCGGACACCACCATGTCGATGACAGCGAACTCTTCTCTAAAGGCGTGGACAGGATATATGATGTCTTTGCCTATGAGAGCCAGTTCAGGAATGTCGACGCCGCAATAGCTGCATTTGCAAAGGAAATTGCACCTTTTGAGGGGTCATCACGAGCCTTTATCCGTCGTCTCGGAACATGGCTGCGTACGAAAAAACCGGAAGGGACATCCCTCGTTGCATCCTGCGAGAAATACGGTGTACCGATTTTTATTCCAGCCCTTTGCGACTCTTCGATCGGTATCGGTCTCGTCATGGCCCGGCGCGGAGGGACGGCCGTTAATGTTGACCAGATTTCAGACACCGACGAAATCACCACCATCGTTGAATCGGCTAAAAAAACGGGGGTAATCTATATCGGGGGCGGAGTACCCAAAAATTTCATTCAGCAGACGCAGGTGATCGCCTCGATCCACAACCATGACTGCGGAGGCCATGCCTATGCGATCCAGTACACCACCGATGCGCCGCACTGGGGGGGATTATCAGGATGCACATTTGAGGAAGCGATCAGCTGGGGAAAAGAGGCTCCGTTCTGCCCGCGAGTGCAGTGTTTCTGCGACGCGACGATTGCACTCCCAGTTATCACGTCGGGGCTGATTGGACGCGGGTACACCCGGAAAAAGATACCAGTTCTCCCGGTGAACCACAACCCTTAAACCTCTGTCCGGCATATAAATTAGAACACCGTTCATGGAGCAACACAGAGTGTTGCGAGTATCGAAAGATGCGAGATTATCTCTGTTGAGGTAGCCAAGCCTGGTATGGCGCGGGTTTGCTAAACCCGTGTCCCTCTGGGACTCGAGGGTTCAAATCCCTCCCTCAGCGCT
>LKUD01000086.1 GCA_001412355.1 Methanoculleus sp. SDB | reverse complement strand
AATCGAAACACTCGATCGGTTCGTTGGCCGGAATCCAGACATCGTAATACTCGAAGAACAGCCGGATATCGCCGAAACTGAAGACGCCGTCGCCGTTCACATCCTCGTAGAGGCCGTCGTGATCGAGGTCCTGCGGCGGGTTGGTGCAGCCCGGAAACGGCACCACGGCAGGGCCCGTGGTCTGCGGATACCAGTAGCCGGCGGAGAGCGTGTACGAGCTGCTTGTTGCGGTGCCGGCAACCTGGCCGACGGTGCCCTGCAGCTGATAGGAAGAGGAGGTTGCCGCTCCCCCGCCGCCACCGATCACGTTCCACGAAAGGTCGTAGTTCGTCGAAGACTGGGCCCCGGCGAAGGCGACGAGGAAGAGCAGGCCAATGCACATGAAGACGATATACGAATTGTCGGCCATATTCACCTCTGGCCGGTATACGTCAGGCCGACGCTCGATACCATAACGGCATCGGGATGGGTTGAGCCCGAACCGCCGTTCAGGATGCTGATATACCAGAGTTCATTCTGCAAGTTCGAAGCCGGGATCGTGAACTCCTGTTTGTGCATGACAAACTTGCCGGATACTGCGACAGGTGACCCCTGCACGTACCCGAGGTCAGACATCAGGTCGCCATCGTTGAAACTGCGCGGGTAGATGAAGAAGTCGACAAAACCCGCAGTATCTGTTGTCGGCCAAAACCAGATGGTAAGGGTGACGGGGCTCGCACCGTCCCAGTCGTCGGGGCGCATCAGGATCAAAAATGCAGCTGTTGTAGCACTGGGCTCCCATCTCAGACCGCCGCCGTACTGGGTTATGGTAGTGTAATCAGGCGGGTAATTGAGCGCATTGGCCGGAAAACTGACCTTCCGGGTCGTTGTCGCGGGGATCAGATTGAGGGCATACGGCACCGGCCGGATTGCCTGCCGGGGCGTCATCTCCTCATCCGTTCCCAGACGTACGCCGATCCACAAACCCCGTCCGTCAAAGTATTCGGGATCGAATGAGAGCGTAGTGGTAAACAGCCCGTTCTCTGTTTTGATCTTGTGGTTGTCCGAGCAGAGTGCCGTTCCTCCGGTTAACGCGTCATACAGCGTGAAGTTGACCTGATACATACCGGTCAGCGGAGTGCCGGATGGATCCGTCAGCATTCCCTGGTACGTGATCATCTGTGTCGAGGTCTCCGCTGAAGCGATACCGGCAGTCAGGCTCAGGAGAGCCACGACTGCAAGAATGAATAGGCAAGAGTCGTTCGTTCTTGGCATGGATGATTCCTTCTCGTCATAGTCTGCTGAAGACAGGGGCTCCAGCCGGAGAGCACCCCGGCACCTTCAGTCGGAGAGACCTTTGTCAGCACTGAAAAAAGGGCCATTGCCCTTTTTCCGGCTGTGTGGTGAAGCACCTGAGCTGCCCTGTCATTCTGCTTCATGGTAAGCTATTATAGAAGTATGCAAGGCAAAGGGCGCCGGTAATCTCAAAACGACAAACCTGCCGGGAAATCCGTGGTGGAAAATGGAAAAAATTCTGATCACCATTACGTTCCAGCCGGAAGAATGGGTCCGGGCTCGCCCCGGCAAGCCGGACGGGAGCACCCGCCCCGTTTATGATGGGGCTCTCACTGCATTGTCACCAGCACCTCGATGGTCCCGGTCCCGCTCTCCAGCGTTCCCAGTGCCCGGCCGGTAGATCTCCACGCCGCCAATATCGACCGGCACGGCTTTCATGGGATGGCCGAAATGGTGATCCCACCCCCCGATCAATTGAGCAGTACGTCATTCGGAAGTTTTATTTCACCATGTTTCAGTAGAATACGACACTTTTTTTATTCCCGGATTCCTGCCACAGATCTTTCCATATCTGCTTTTATCCCTGCATATGGCGTTTGCCATGCGTTGTCTTTCACCACGAATTTCATTGTTATACAGTAGCAGTTTACAGAGTGTTTTTCACTGACAATTTACCGTGTGCATTACACTAGCATTTAACAATAAAATGGAATTTCGTGAGGTTTATATACATTATAGGAGAGTAACCAGTATCCCCTAGTAGGGAGGTTGAACATGAGGAGAAAACTATTAGTTTTATTTATAGTTTGCGTGAGTGTCTTAATCACGACGGCAAGTGCGGGAGTAGCGGAACCCAACTGGGTTGGACCGAATATTCCACAGAATCCGACCGATGGATGCTACGGTTTTGAGGACGGAGTCGATGGAGCTGTCGTCCAGAGCCAGATACCGGGAGTCGTATTTTCGACCACGCTGGGCAATGATTGGATATATGCGGATTTCACTACCGGAACGTACAACACAGCGTATGCACGTGTTGGCGATTTCGCCACCTGGCTGGGGGTAAGTGGTGATCAGGGCCGTATTGATTTCACTGACGGGACTGCGACGTACTTAAGCGCTTTATTCAGTACGCCATCGAAGATTCAAATCGACGCCTATGATGAAAATGACGTTTTGGTCGATAGCGCCGTCTGGGTAGGAGATAATCTGGGAACCGGGACGATGACCCGACTGACGGTGCAGGGTACAAATATCGCCTATGTTATCGTGCATGATACGGGGAATTTCTGGTGTCTTGACGAAATATGTTCCGATGCACCCGGATTCAATCCCGGCCCGAGCCCCGTTCCGGAGTTCCCGTCCATCGCCGTTTCCATCAGTGCAATCGTGGGAATGCTCCTGGTTGTCATGATGGCGAAGAGAAAAGAATCTTAATTCTCTTTTTTGTTCTACTATCACACTATTCGACGTCCCGTCTCACCTCTATCCTGTGCTATAGTGCCCAAAAATAGGCGGTTTCGCATTCTTTCAGCACTTTGAATCAAGACGGCACGCAGCTCTCCTGAAAAAAATTGATCACTGTTTACTGGAAGGGGCGACAGGCAGGAAAGAATGTTTTGGGCTCCCGTTACCAGCAGTAGCGGTACTTACTCCCGGGGATTTCCCCTGCTCTCTCTGGCGAAGAAACGGCTAACAAAGTACCCGTTTTTTACGATTCCATCTTTGGTTTTCTCTTCTCCGGATGGAATGTCCGGTATGCATATTCTATGGCAACGGATATCCCGATCATGGCTCCCAGAACCAGCATCTGGCGGGGAGCCGTTTGTGCGACCTCGGTTAAAAGGGCACCAAGTGCGACGAGGCAGACGACAGCCCCGAGCGCCGCAATACCGCGATTACTGCCGGTCGTCTCTGCGAGGCGGTAGTTTGCCCAGTTCACCGCCGCAAAAATGATGAGAAAGCCGCCGCTGCCCATTACGGAGATGCTGGAGAGGTCGAGCATGTTCGCGAACACCAGCGTAAGGGCTGCGGTGAGAAACAGGCCTTCGAGCGGTTTGTTCCAGATCTTTTTCTCGAGCGATTCGGGGAGTTCGCCATCCTTTGCGATGATATAGCTCACGCGGGAGGCGCCGTAGAGAGTGGCATTGATCGCCGAAGCGGTGGAGAGAAGTGCGGCGACGGCGATGAGCACAAATCCGATTTGGCCCATGAACGGCCGTGCCGCTTCCGCAAGGGCGTAGTCACGCGTTGCGAGGATCGATTCGACCGGGAGCGTTCCCACGGTGATCAGTGCAATGCAGACATACAGCCCTATCACAAAGAGGATCGCCGAATAATATGCCCGTGGAAGCGTTGTTTCAGGATCCCGTACATCCCCGGCGGTATTTGCAATCAGTTCAAAACCCTCGTAGGCGATGAATATGATCATCCCACCGGCTACAAGCCGGAGGGGGGCAGTCCACGTATCCGGAGCGAGATAGCCGGTATGAATGCCGTTGAGTCCGAGAGCGATGAAGAGCAGGAGGATACCGACCTTCAACCCGACGATGAGATCCTCGACCTTGCCGATCGCAGCCGAGCCGAGCACGTTCAGGCCGGTGATGGCGATGATGGAGACGGATATCAGTACATGTTTTGCCGCAAACTGCCAGGCGTCAGGGAAGAAGGTGGCGCCGTAGCTGCCGAATGCATAGGAATAGAGGGAGAGCATCACAAGGTAACTGAGCCAGAGCAGCACGTTCAGGCTACCCGTGAACATCCCGATTCCGAATGCACGTATCAGGAACGAAACCGTGCCGCCCTCGCCGGGACAGGATACCGAGAGTTTCGCATACGAATATCCGGTGATGAGCGCTACCACTCCGGCAATGGCGAATGCAACCGGCGTTCCGCCTCCCGAGAGCTGCACAGCGAGCCCGAGGACCGCAAAAATACCTCCGCCGACCATCCCCCCGATACCGATGGACGTGGCTTCCCAGTATCCGATTTCCTTCTTCGGCTCAGTCATAGTTCCCTGCATTTTTTCGCGTTCCGGTGCATTCACGCCCTCATGCCTGAATCCGGGACTATCCGGGTGCTGAAAAAGAAGGGGACGTCAGTACCCCGTCGCGTAGTACCACCCCTCCTCCTCCCGTACATACACGGGCACGGAAAAAAGCCCCCCGATGTTTTCGTCGGTCAGGATCTCTTCCTTCGGGCCGTCGGCACAGAACCTCCCCTCCTTCATGAGGATAACCCGGGTGACCTCCGGGATGATGTCGTGGAGGTTGTGGGTGACCATGATGATGCCGGTACCGGAGCGGGCAATCTTTCTGAGGGTCGTCCGGAAAGTGTGGAGGGCATGCAGATCGAGGCTGTTTGTGGGTTCGTCGAGGATGAGCGCCTTCGGCTCATGCACGAGCGCCCGCCCGATCAGGAACCGGCGTGCCTCGCCCGACGACATCTCGGTCATCAGGCGGTTTTTCAGGTGTTCGATTTCGAGAAAACGGAGAATTTCATCCGCTTTTACCTCCATCGCTTTGGTCACCTCGTGCCGGAATAACCCTACGGACGAAAAGAAGCCGGAGAGAACCACGTCCCGCCCGGTGATCTCCCGGGTGAAGGTGTACTGCAGGTCGTTGGAGACGATTCCGAGCAGGGACCGGAGATCCGCAATCCGCCAGACATCCTCTCCCCTGACCCGGAACGTGACGCCGTCGCCCCGTATCACGGGGTAGTATTCGCGGGTGATCGTCCTGATGAAGGAAGATTTCCCGGAGCCGTTGGGCCCGAGAATGACGAGATGCTCGCCCTCGCGGATCGTCACCGAAAGCGAATCGAGGATCGTCGCACCGCCGATCATCACGGTGACACCGGCAAATTCCAGAAGGGGAGGGGGACGCTGTCCGGTCCGGGAGGGACTTTTTTGATGCATGGTATTCCCCGAAAGGTAAACCACCGTGTGCCCCGGCGGCGTATTAAGATGCCCATTCGCCGCGGCATCGCACCGGCCCCGGTACATCGTGTTCGCCCCAGAGTACCCGAACCGGCTGCTCCGCCGCCATCGGAGGGATACATCGCGGGAAGAGTTTTTCTGGTTGCGGACATGTTCACTATTTATCCGTATACAGACAAATTTGTGTCACCCAATGGAAAGGGGAATCCTGTGTGAAGATCGCTATTGCCCAGCAAAATCCGGTTGTCGGTGATATTCGTGGCAACGTTGCGAAAATCGGAAACATTCTGCAGCAGTGCCGGGGGGAATCCCCCGACCTTGTGGTTTTTCCCGAACTTTTTCTGTCAGGCTATCCTCCCCGCGATCTGCTTGAACGCCACTGGTTCATCGGGAGGGTGAACAGGGCGGTCGAGGAGGTGCTGGAACTCTCACAGCACTATCCTGAAACAGGTATTCTTTTCGGCGCACCCCGCGAAACGCACCGGGATACCGGCCGGGGGCTCTACAACGCTGCACTGCTCATCCAGAACGGCGACCTGCTGTTTTCCCAGGCAAAGTCGCTGCTTCCCGCCTATGACGTGTTTGACGAGGAGCGGTATTTTGATCCCGCCCCTTCCCAGGATGTGGTCAGATTCCGAGGCCATCTGCTCGGAATTTCAGTCTGTGAAGACGCCTGGAACGATCCCCACCTCTGGCCACGCCGGTTTTATCCCTTTGATCCGCAGTCGGTCCTTGCCGGCAGGGGGGCGACGCTGTTCATCAATATCTCGGCTTCGCCGTTTTCTGTTGGAAAAGAGAACGTGCGGTTCGAGATTTTCCGGAATCATGCAAAAAAACACTCCATCCCCCTGTGCTATGTCAACCAGGTCGGCGGAAATGACGAGCTTGTCTTTGACGGGAGAAGCATGTGTTTTAACGGGAACGGCGATCCGGTTGCGGTGCTGCAGCCCTTCGAGGAGGAGACGGTCATGGTGGACATCGACCATCCGCCCGCACCCGTTTCCTACCGGCAGCTCCCCGAGACGGAGAGCCTGTACCGCGCACTGGTGCTGGGGCTGCGCGACTATATACGAAAGTGCGGATTTTCGCGTGCGATTGTCGGGCTCTCCGGCGGTATCGACTCAGCGGTGGTCTGCTGCCTTGCCCATGCGGCAGTCGGTGCGGAGAACGTGCTCGGCGTGACGATGCCGGGCCCCTACTCGTCGCCCGGCAGTATCGCGGATTCACGGGCCCTTGCCCGTAATCTCGGGATCAGGCTCCTTGAAATCCCGATCACTCCCGTCTACCGTTCGTATGAAAGCATCCTATCTGAACATATTGAGACCGGAGAAGACGTGGGCATCACCCGCGAAAATCTCCAGGCACGAATCCGGGGAAACGTGTTGATGGCGCTTTCGAACGAATTCGGGCATCTCGTGCTCTCTACCGGGAATAAAAGCGAGCTTGCGGTGGGCTATTGCACCCTGTACGGCGATATGTCGGGCGGTCTTGCCGTCATCTCCGATGTTCCGAAGACCATGATCTACCGGCTTGCAGACTATATCACCAGAAAAACCGGCGCCATTCCGAACGCAATCCTGACAAAAGCCCCGTCTGCGGAATTGCGGCCGGACCAGCGGGACGAGGACAGCCTGCCCCCCTATCAGATCCTTGACCGGATTCTGGCCGCCTATGTCGATGAGGGGCAGTCCCCGGAGGAGATCACCGGGCAGGGGATTGAACCCGCAACGGTGGAATGGGTGGTCGGGAGAGTCGACAGCAACGAATACAAGCGCAGGCAGGCGGCCCCCGGACTGAAGGTCACCCCCAAGGCATTCGGATCAGGGAGACGGATGCCCATCGCGGCACGATATCATTGACGGTAAAACAGGACGGATGCCGATACCGGGCGGAACAACCGGACGAGCATGATGTTCTCCGCATAGCGCATCCATACCTATATTATCCACCATTGCGAGAGGGAATGTCATGTCACGCCAGCATCCCCTGCCCTATTTCGTGTTTCTCGTCCTCTTCCTTCCCGGTCTCTGGCTTGTCTACTCCGGTCTGACCGGAACGGCCCTGCATCTCTCCACCGCTGCCGGGATTGCCTGCATCCTGCTCGGGACCGTGCTCGCCGTTTCGGTTAAGATTGCCGACCAGTGGGAGCGGGCCGTGGTGCTCCGGCTGGGTAAATTCACCGGACTCAGGGGTCCGGGGCTTTTCTGGATCATTCCCGTTCTCGAAACAGTCGCATACTGGATCGACAACCGGGTGATCACGACCTCGTTCAAGGCTGAAAAAACCCTCACAAAGGACACGGTGCCGGTTGACGTCGAGGCGGTGCTTTTCTGGAAGGTGCTCGACGCCCGGAAAGCGGCACTGGAAGTCGAGGATTACCGGTCGGCGATCAGCTGGGCGTCGCAGACCGCACTCCGGGAGGTCATTGGCAAGTCTCTTCTCTCCGATATGCTGGAGGGACGCGAGAAGATCGATATCGAGCTCCAGAAGATCATCGATCTGCGGACAATCGAATGGGGCGTCCATGTCAGTTCGGTCGAGATCCGGGATGTCCTGATTCCCGCAGAGCTCCAGGACGCAATGTCGATGCAGGCACAGGCTGAGCGCGAACGGCAGGCCCGGGTCATCCTCGGGGATTCGGAACGGCAGGTGGCACAGAAATTTGAAGAGGCTGCGGAGACCTACCGGAACAATCCCACCGCACTCCACCTGCGGGCCATGAACATGCTCTATGAAGGGCTGAAGGAGAAGGCGACGCTCGTTATCGTCCCCGCCACGGTACTTGATACGATGACGCTCGGAGACATGAGCGGGACGGTTTCGCTCGCGAAAATTCTCACCGAACCGGGCGGAAAAGCGGAACCGGAAGCGGGAAAAAAGGGAGGTAAGGAGGCAGCGGAGCATTCAGGGTGACGAATGCCCGGCACATGCTCATCTGCCATCAATCGGGAAGGTAATCCTCCCTGACCGGACAGAAGACCTCGACTGCGATGGAATCTTCATGAATTTCCGCCATGTGTTCGGTATTCGCCGGGATGTCCCAGCTGTCTCCGGGTTTCGCATCGAACCGCTCGTCCCCGACAGATAGCGTCATGTGTCCTGCGACGAGATAGCCGGTCTGCTCGTGCGAGTGAGAATGGGGAGGCAGTGTCGTGCCCCGGGCAAGCAAAAATTCGGTCATCAGCATCTTTTCTCCCCATACAAGAGTTTTCTGCCGTATTCCGGCAAGGGATTCCCTGTACCCGGCCTCATCATGTGTGGCAAACATCGCAATCACCTCTCCTAAAATATCTCGACTTCTTCTTCCTGGATTTTTTGCATTTTTCTCTTATATTCCTGCGGATCGAGTGCATACTCGCAAATTGCACGTATATCCCGTGCAGCCCTCTTCTTCCCCCCGGCCATGAGCGCACTTGCCAGTGCATGGAGTTCCGACCGGTATGCATCAATCACGTTCACCATGACAGGATACATATATTCCTCCCGCTTCAGGCGGTCGCTGTCAAACCGGGGCGCGTCATGCTCAAGCTGCCCGATAACGGCTTCATCACCCATGTATGCAAGAAGATGAACAGCATGACGGATGGCAGGGCGGCACGTATCGTCGTCACGGAACCGTTCGAGGAGATGCTGTAATTTTTGTGTGAGAACTGCCGTGTCAGCCGGAAGATCGCCCCTCCGGACAGCCGCCGAGTACAGGCACTGGAGAGCCGTGTATGCAACGCTGTACTCATGATCCAGTGCGGGAACGATCATATCCAGCTGTGCGGGAGTCAGCCGGTAAAGCGACTTGTAGAGAAGGGCTTCGTGAAGGGCGGCAGCACAATCGTCCCTGCTACCGCACGAAATCCCTTCGATCATCCTGTCGAACCGCCACTTGCGCTCGAATGCCTGCCGGGAGATGAGATAGGAAGCATTTTTTCCGGCATCTGACAGTCCGAATCCGGCGAGATCCTCGTTAAGGACGGGGACAATCCGTCCATCTTCGACAAGGGCTGAAATTCTCCCATCAATCGCCTTTTTAGTGTACTCCATGCTCCCCTGGTGCGAATCCACGAGCTGCCGGATAAGAGCTCTCTTCCGGATTGCCGCCCCGTTGTCAAGGAGGGCGAGAATATCTGTGTCGATAGGCATGCGGTACTCCGGTACCAGCATCATAAAACACCATGAGTAATATCGTTTTCACTTGGTATCCTGATACCGGCAGACGGCCAGATCTGCCGCGGGATTCGGATATCCGGGAATTTTCATAAACATCAGCTGCGGGCATCAGGAACCGGAGGGTTTCCCGGGACGGGGAACTCCGCTGTTCGGGAGGGGTCGGGGATAACATTTATCGCTGAAGAAAAAGTATCCTCCCGCATTCCAGAGGTGGAATCATGGCCAAAGTAGCACGAAAAATGGTGGAGGATGCGGGTGTCGATGTCGATCGCCTCCTTGAACTCCTGGTAAAGAACGCAGCGGCAGAACTGACGACGTACTACTACTACACGATTCTTCGGTTCAACCTGATCGGCCTCGAGGGCGAAGGCATCAAAGAGATCGCCGAAACCGCCCGTATCGAGGACAGAAATCACTTTGAAGCGCTTGTTCCGCGCATCTATGAGTTGGGAGGAAAGCTTCCGGACAGCATGGTGGACTTCCATAACATCTCGGGGTGCCCGCCGGCTTCCCTTCCCGCCGATCCGACCGATGTCCTGGCGATACTCACCGTTCTCGTTGAGGCCGAGCGGTGTGCCGTCAGAGCATATACGCATATCTGCACGATGACGGCAGGAAAGGACCACCGGACCTATGACCTCGCTCTCTCCATCCTGAACGAGGAGATCGAGCACGAATCGTGGTTTTCAGAATTCCTCGGAGAAGGACCATCGGGCCATTTCCTCAGACGGGGAGAGACGTCGCCCTTTGTATCCAAGTTCCTGCGGTGATCGCAAACCCTTTCGTAACGGTGGTGGCGGGGGCCATCACCGGCGCCGATTATTAGATGAACCTCTGTTATCCCGGCAGGCCATCGCGCGAGACCGCGCATATCGGCACGGGAATCGATGATGCGGTGGATGTACGGCAGACTACCCTATGATTGAACTCTTTGCACAGCAGAATCCCATCACGCAGGCATTTCTCGCGGGCCTCTTTACGTGGGCTCTTACAGCACTGGGTGCGGCAACGGTTGTACTCATGAAGGAAGTCGACCGGCGTATTCTGGACCTTATGCTCGGGTTTGCCGCCGGGGTGATGATAGCGGCGAGTTTCTGGTCTCTGCTTGTTCCCGCAATCGAGCTGGCAGCCGAGACGGGGCTGCCTGAATGGCTTCCTGCTGCCGTCGGATTTGTCCTGGGCGGGATATTTCTCGGCATCATCGACAAAATTCTCCCCCATCTCCACCTTGGCTTTCCGGTGAGCGAGGCCGAAGGGCCCGCATCATCGCTTCAGAAAGCAACCCTGCTGGTTCTGGCCATTACGCTGCATAACATTCCCGAAGGGCTTGCCGTCGGTGTGGCGTTCGGTGCCCTCGCATCCGGTCTGCCCTCGGCAACGCTGGGAGGTGCGGTTGCACTGGCCATCGGGATCGGCATCCAGAATATTCCCGAGGGCGTTGCCGTATCCGTCCCGCTCAGGAGGGAGGGTTTTTCTATCCGGAAAAGTTTCTGGTACGGGCAGCTCTCCGCACAGGTGGAGCCGGTTGCCGCCCTCATCGGAGCGGCACTCGTGTATTTCGTCATGCCGGTGCTTCCCTACGCCCTCGCATTCGCCGCGGGTGCGATGATCTTCGTGGTGGTTGAGGAGGTGGTCCCCGAGTCGCAGCTGCACGGGAATTCCGATCTTGCCACGATGGGAGCGATGATCGGATTCGTCGTGATGATGATACTGGATGTTGCACTCGGATAGGAGGGAGAATCGGGCGGATTCCACCGTGGAATCCGGATTTCCCGTCTCATGGGGCACAGGTATAAAATATACCTCTTTCTTCCCTTTTTTCCAGAATAAGATTTCTTTCCCGCAGGATACCGGTGTATTTCGTGATTTCATCGGGATGAAGGCCGGTGATCCGGGCCAGATCCTGCATCGTACAGGGCCGTCTCCTGATCGTCCGGAGAATCGTCTCAAGGACGTCGGCTGAAAAACAGGGAATCTCCGAGCGTGACTCCGCACCCGTGATGATCTCGACACCGGGGTAATCGAGATGCCGTGCAATCCGCTCCATGTCGGACGCCGGTGACGGGTTGACCCAGTCGACGACGCCGGGACGGTCAAGGGTATTGAGCTGAACCTTATCGGGCCGTATCTTCCGTAGGGCGGCCTTCAGCAGATCCAGTTCTCCGGGAGTGTCGTTGAGGCCCGGGATGATGAAGATTTCAAGCCAGATTGCACCGGAATATTCGCTTCTGAATGCGATCAGGCCATCGGTAATCTGGTCCGGTGAGAGAGACGGGTGCGACCGGTTTATCTTTCGGAAGACTCGTTCCGAAACCGCATTGAGGGAGGGGATGACGACATCGATATCGAGTATGTCGTTCCTGACCTTCGCATCGGAAAGCAGGCTCGAATTTGTAAGGAGTGCCAGCCGGTACCCGGGGAAACGTTCCTTTACATGTCGAGCAATTGCCCCGATTCCCGTATGGAGCGTCGGTTCTCCCGAACCGGAAAAGGTAATGAAATCAAGATGCGGGTGCGAGGCGAGAAACGTGTCGAGTTCCCGTATGACATCATCCGTCGGGACATATTCCTTCCGTTCCGTCGTAAGGTCCGTCGTCGGTCCGCATTCGCAGAAGATACAGTTGAAACTGCAGGTTTTGAAGGGTACCAGATCAATGCCGAGCGAAACACCGAGCCTGCGCGACGGGACCGGACCGAAGAGGTACTGAAATCCCATGGTCTCGCATCATCCTTGTGTGTCGGGAGGCAAAAAAGTGCGCACCTGACCATACCGCACAGGGCGATGCCGAAGGAGGGGGCCGGGTCCGGCATGTGTGCTGCTCAGCCCCTCTCCGGACGAACCGGATTTCCGTTACGTTTATTATCGCAGGGGAAGATACCGCGGTGTATGGAACACATGCCGGGGCTTGTCAGGAATCCCGTCCGACTGGCACTTGCGATTGCGGTCAGTATCGCAGCAGGCATCCCGGGTTCACTCGTCACGAATACCGGGCCCGGAACATGGTACGAAACGCTGGTAAAACCCGATTTTTTTCCTCCGCCGTTTGTCTTTGCACCGGTGTGGACCGTGCTGTACATCCTCATGGGCATCGCTCTGTACCGGGTCTGGATGGAGGGGACGGACAAACCCGCAGTCCGCGGCGCCCTCGCCCTCTTCGCAGCACAGCTCATCCTGAACATGCTCTGGTCGCTCATCTTCTTCGGCCTGCAGAACCCCGCCCTCGCTCTTGCCGAAATCCTGCTCCTTCTTCTCGTCCTGATCGCCACCACCGTCAGGTTCTCAGCCGTCCGGCGGGATGCCGCATGGCTTCTTGTCCCCTACATCCTCTGGGTCTGCTTCGCCGCGGTGCTCAACGCATCGATAATGCTCCAGAATCCCATCTGATGATCGGGTAAATCCGGGCGCACCGAAACGGTTCACGAAGATGCTCCTGAGGAGCGGTGGGATCATATGCGCGACAGAGACAGGGGGGAGAAGGGGAAATGGCAGACAATGAAGAAATCAGGAAACGGCTGATCGAATCTCTCGTCGGATATCTTTCGGGGCCGGACGACGACCTGAGGCTTACCGCGATAGAAGCGCTCCTGATGAGTACCTGGGATCCGGCCTGGACACCCCGCCACCTCATCGATGCGGGTGGCGTGGTGCCGCTGATCGCATGTCTTTCCGATGCTGCCGCTCCGGTGCGGAGCGCCGCAGCGCAGCTGATCGGCATCCTTGTGCGGAAAGGGGAACCCGGCGTTGTGGTTGAAGCGGGTGCGCGGCATGCCCTGGAAAAACTGCAGGCTGATCCCGACCCGGTCGTTCGCGCTCATGCCGCGGAGGGGCTTTTAGCACTGCAAACGCAAAAATGTACGTGACAGCCGGTACGGAGTCGTTTCGGCTGCTCCGGCGATGACAGATCCGGACACGCGGCGGATATCCATCGGGGAAAGCATATGGCCGGTATCCGCGGGGCGATAACACCGGAGAGATACAGCCGTGCACACGTATATCAGTGTGGAAAATGAGGTACCCTTCGTCATGCCAGCCACAGCATTACTTGCTTCTGACGGCGGTTATGTTCTTACGGGATATGTCTTCTCATTTTACGCGTTTTGTCTCCTTATTTTCGGGTTCCTGATGATTTTTTTCCTCTGGCTCGTCCTTCGCAGGTAGCAGGGTACCCGTCCCCAAGTTTAATTTGCATGGTCCGCATACACTTCTGATGCACTATGGTCGTCTATCCCGAAAAAAAGCCCCGTGCATGTCTTTTTGATATGGACAACACGCTCTACAATTTCGTTGACGCAAAAATTGCCGCCTGCACGAGTGCCGTGGAGTGCATCGGGTGCGGCGAAGGAATAGAGCTCTTCCGCTATTTTCTTCGGAATGTCCACGGCTTCGAAGACCATGCAAACATTGAGGATTTCATGCGCGACCGTGATGCCTGGACGGGTGAGACTTTCACGGCGGCGTGCCGCCGCTACGATGAGGTGAAGCTGCAGTCTATCCGGCTCTTCGACGGGGTTGCCGACACACTCACCCTCCTCCGGGAGAAGGGGATCGGAATGGCTGTTGTGACGGATGCGGAAAGCGGACATGCGGCGGAAAGGCTGGAACACACCGGAATTGCCTGCTACTTTGACTGTGTTGTGACCCCGGAGGTTTCAGGCACGCGAAAACCCGGGCATGATTCATTCCTGTACGCACTCCGCACTCTGGACTGCAGACCCGATGAGGTATGGGTGGTTGGCGACAGCCTCCGGCGTGAGATTGAACCGGGAAACCGCCTGGGAATGACCACGGTGTATGCCGAATACGGCGACTGGATGAAAACCCCTTATCCTTCTATCGTTCCTGATTTCGTGCTGAAAAGATTCCCGGATCTCTTTGGCCTGATGGGACTCTGAAAAATCATCAGAGAAGCGGAGCGGGTCCTTTCTCCCCGGAGAGCGGCAGTGAGGCTCCGTGTATGAGCATGGGCCGTTCGGTCACCCTGATTTTTTCAAGGATGATCGCCTTTCCCGCCGGCGTAAGAGCGTATACGGGAACGGACATGCCTCCCTGGATCCGTACGCGCCCTGTCACCGCCTCACGCACCGAGGCGGACGCACATGCGGAAAGGATATCACAGGCCGCCGCCATCTGCTCCGCATCCCCGCGGGAGATGCCCGTCGTATGTACTCCGACAATGACCGAAGACGGGAAATCCTCCCGTATCCGAACCGCATCGGACGCCTCCGCCACGGTGACCGCCACGCGGGCATACCCCGCCTCCCGGGCCCGGGCGACACCGCCGTACTGGTCGAGTGCGGCCGTGCCGGGAAACGGGACGATGCCGCCGGCATCTTCGATACGCCTGATGAGAGATGGAATCGGTGTCGTGCTCTGAAGCCCGGACATCCGGCCCCCGATGCCCTGCACCAGATCGGGCCGGAGGGCGATGACCGTCCCCGCACCCTCGCAGGCGATGACAGCGGCATCGATCAGCCCCCCCGCCATGGCGGAACCGAGCAGTTCGGATGCCCCGAATACGACAAAGTCCCGGGTTGTTCCAATGTCACGATCAGCCGTGCACATGCCGAACGACCGTATCCGCTCCTCGATATTTGCCTGAATCTCCTCCTTCGTCATCTCACGGACAGGGTGGCCAAACCGTTGTGCCAGCGGACAATCACTGATGATCGGATCACCGACTTCCACAACGCGGCCGTCCCTCACGACGACGCGGGTCCGCCCGATTGCCTCGATAATATGTTCGTGGGCCGCCATCTGGAAAGTATTTGGTGTGATGAGCAGAAATCACTATGCAGAGAAACTGTCGGGAGAGCAGGAAATAGCAATGGAGCATGCTACGGGTGATGAGGCGGGAACAGGAGAGCGGCATTCCCACCGGAGGTACTGGGAGATCGATGCCCTCCGGGGATGTGCGATTCTCATGATGATTACCTACCACTTCCTCTTTGATCTCTCGTTCTTTCATATTGCGGATATCACCGTCCATACCGGATTCTGGCGGTATTTCGCCTATGCAACGGCAGGTTCGTTCGTGTTTCTCGTGGGCCTCTCGCTTACCATCAGCAATGCCCGCCGCGATACGAACCGGAATCCCGCACCGTACCGGAAATATGCCCTCCGCGGCGGCGGTATCTTCCTGCTGGGCATGGGGATCACCGCCGTGACGCTCGTCTACCCCGGAGAGGGATACGTGCTGTTCGGGATTCTCCACCTCATCGGCGTTTCCATAGCCATCGCACCCCTTTTTTTCGGGTTCCGGAGACTCAATCTTCTTGCCGGCGCGGCCCTCTTTGCCGCTTCGTACGCTATCCGGGGAATCGAAGGGCCGCTCTGGCTTGCATGGATCGGCATCCACCCCGCATCGTTCGTATCTCTTGATTACGAGCCCCTGATTCCCTGGTTCGGGGTCGTCCTCATCGGCATGTACGCCGGCGCCACGCTGTACCCCGGCGGCCTGCGCCGGATGCCCTTTGCGGGCGACATGCCGGCGGCGGCTTCACCGTTTGCCTTTCTCGGGCGCCACTCGCTTGCGATTTATCTTGTCCATCAGCCCCTGCTCATCGCGGGTCTGCTCATCGCAGGATATCTCACCGGCATGCAGGTTGCGGTCTGACATCCGCCCGCGAAGATTGATAGGATCACAGACCGATACAGAAGGCGAAAACAATGGACCAGTGGCATATCAGAATCGTACTTGACAGGAAAAATTCCGTTACCATTACCGGATACGGCCCCGATCCCACGTATCCGATGCGGGTCGAGACACAGTCGGCCGGCCCGCTCGGGCGCGTACTGCTGGAAGAGATCCGCGCAGAAGTGATATATCCGCCGCAGGACATGAAATGGGCGCTCCAGTCTGAAAATGATCTCTACGGCTGGCATGCCGCCGCAGGCTCTGTCATCGACAGGCGGCGCGAGCCGTGGCAGGTCGACCACAACCTTCCCTGATCCGCTGATCAGGGAGGGGGATCCTCTCCGGAAAAAAGGGAAATGTCTTCGAAACGGTCGGCATCGAAGACTCCGCGTTCTGTCAGCCTGCGGTGCGGTATGACGGTGAGGGCGAGGAAGGAGAGGTACATGAACGGATGGGCGATGCCGCCCATCCCCGCCACCGCCTGCTCCAGTGCACCGATCCGGCGGGCGACCTCCTCATAGGGAAGATCCGACATGAGCCCTGCACAGGGGAGCGGAAGGACTGCGATCGAATCACCGTTGACCGCCGCCATGCCCCCTTTGTGATCGATAACCTCTCCGACCGCCTTCAGGATGTCCGCGGTATCGGCACCCGCCGCGACAATATTGTGCGAATCATGGGATACACTGGAGGCAATAGCGCCCGATTTAAGGTGCAGTCCCTGTACGAGACCGATACCGAACCCGGAGGCACGGTACCGGTCGCATACGACCGCAGGAAGGATATCCCGCTCCGTATCGGGGATCGACCCCGGCGCAATTCCGATCTCCTCCGCTCCGGTCAGGATCTGGTGTTCGAGGAGGCGGATGACGCGGGCGTTTCCTCCTTTCGTGATCGTGAGATCGGCGGGAACGGGAAGCGTACAGGAAAACGGACGAGAAATGGAGGCAGGGCGGGTATAGCCGGGATCGCGGAATTCGACGCCCGCACGGAATGTCCGGGCAACCCGGAATTCCTTTCCGTCTTCCAGTATGCAGAAATCGGCAATCCTGCCCGGTGCAACCGCACCGCGATCAGCGAGACCGAAACGCTCGGCGGCGGAGAGCGTGGCCATGCGAAGGGCATGTTCGGGTTCGCATCCGTATCCGACGGCTTTCCGGATGCAGTCATCGATATGGCCCTCGGCAACAAGCATGTCCGCGTGCCGGTCGTCGGTCGCGAAGCAGAGGCGTGACAGGGTAGCGGGGGTTATCAGAGGGATGAGGTCCCGGAGGTTTCGCTCTGTTGATCCCTCGCGGATCATGATGTACATGCCGCGGCGCAGTTTTTCCCGCGCCTCGGTAAGATTCGTGCATTCGTGGTCGCTCTGCGCCCCCGCCCCGATATATGCGTTCAGTGCATGCCCGGAGAGGAGCGGTGCATGACCGTCGATAATCCGGCAGAGCGACATCTTCGCCGCGACGCCGGGGTCCCCGGAGAGCACCCCCGGCACGTTCATCATCTCCCCGAGGCCGAGGATACCCTCGCGGTCCGTGTATGCCGAGAGATCCTCCGCCGTGAGGGTGGCGCCTCCGCGATCCATCGGAGTCGCCGGTACGCAGCTCGGGAGCATGAGGAGGATGTCGAGCGGCGTTTTTTTCCGCTCTGCAAGCATATAGTCGAGCCCGTCGGTCCCTGCCACATTTGCGATCTCGTGGGGGTCGGCAACGACCGTGGTCGTGCCATGCCCGAGTACAAGCCTCCCGTACTCCACGGGGGTCAGGAGCGAGCTCTCGATGTGAACATGGGCGTCGATCAGTCCGGGGACGCACTGCGCTCCCCCGAAGCGGATCTCGCGGATTCCCTCGTATGCACCGATGCCCGCCACCCGTCCACCGGCAACGGCAAAGGACGTCTCTTCCCACTCACAGGAAAACGGATTGAAGAGGGATACGTCATGACAGACCAGATCTGCCGGTCGTTCCCCGAGAGCCACGGAAATCAGGGCATCCGCCGTCATGGGACTGTAATATCCCGGATCACGCTCGTGGTCCTCGCGCCGTCCACCATAATATAGAGGTATATTTTGTACGTTCCGGGCCGGAGGCTGATGGGGACGAGATACTCGTTCCCACCCGTGACGAGATCCAGATACTCAGCCTTCCGGTACACTTCCGCCTGAGCAAATCCGGTCGTGTCGAAGATGGTGACCTGGACGGTGACCTGCCGCGGTTCGTCACCACTATTCACCATCACATGGAGCGTGTCGTCCGCATATGCCACGTCCCCGAACGTGTAGGAGGTGCACCCGGCCGTGAGTGCCGCCGATACGCACACCAGTACAAGAAGGCAGATGATTCTTCCGATGGACATTATCTCAATGTAAAAATCGATTGGACTTAATACTATGTGTTTTTCCGGCGCAGACGGATGAGGCGCTCAACAAAGAGCCCGAGGGCGTCATGCACCTGATCGCCGGTGAGGGCGGAAATGCAGTGGACGTACCCGTCGCCCACGAGATCGGCAAACATTCCGGGCGACGCGCCGGGGAGGTCGCATTTGTTGAGCATAACGACAAAAGGAATCCCTGTTTCATGAAGCCATTCGCAGAAATCACAGGTCATCGCATCGATACTGCGCGTTGCATCCACCATCACGATGGCGCCGTCCATTCCGCGCGAAAGGATCCGGCGGACAAATTCAAAGCGTTCCTGACCGGGTGTTCCAAAAATAAAGACTTTCGTGCTTCCGAAAGTCACTCTTCCGAAGTCAAGTGCAACGGTGGTCGTTCCACCGTCTGTCCGTGCCTCGACATGCCGGGACGCCGGATCCACCGCCCGGATAAAAGATGACTTCCCGGCATTGAATGCACCGAATACAACGATTTTCAGTTTATCTCCATTCAATATCGGCATTGATTATCCCCACCAATTAACCATTAGTATTACCCCACATATATTGTATATTTTGTTTTTTTAACCACTAATATGGATTGGATATAAAAAGAAAGATTTATAAGTAGTATTAGAAATAATTATAAGTGCTGAGTATTATACTCACTGTATACCGAACCATCAGGCGAGGTGTCACACAATTTCGATCACAGCATACGCACACCACGGGAGAGGTTCCCGCACGGCAACCTCACGCCCCGATATCGCCGGATTCCTGCACCAGTCAGGAAAAAGAGGGTGGAACACAGAAAGCGACCCTCCCGCCATCAGAATGACGGGACATCGATCCGGCCGATCAGCCGAAGAACAGGTATGGCGTTAATGAGCATTTTTAGAGGCTAAACGAGGTCGTAATGAAGGCTACCATCAATCTGGCACCAGCAGGAACCGGCCCTGTCCCGTCATCACCGGATCACGGCGGTGCGAGGCCATCCTTCTGTAATTCATACGGCCCGGCGTCAGAACTGAAAAATTTCCCACCGGTTGTACCAGGTGGGATGCGTATGCTATCAAGCGAAGTGCCGTATCCCAGAGGGGCATGCAGGCGCAGCGGATCGTCCGGGCATGGGACGGGAACGATGCGCACTGCACAGAAGCGCCCCGGGGCACGGTATGGAACGGAGCCCCGGATCAGGGGCTGTCGATCGAAATTCAATGCGACATGATAAGGGAGAAATGACTTATGGCAGTAGCAAAGAAGAAAAGCACGGTAACCGGAACCCGGACGGGAATGCCGGCACCTGAATCGCAGCAGAATATGGATTATGAATTCATTGAATTATTTATATCCGCCATTGAGGATGCAAAGGCAGGCGAAACCGACGTGCAGATCGACCCGGCAACGCTTGCCAAACCTCTCCGGCCGCTCGCCGATGCCGTGAACGAGATTTTTAAGAAAATCGCGGCGGAAGAAGTAATTAAAAGGCAGACTGAAACACTTTTTCGTGAGAATCCCCTTCCGATGGTCCTCTTAAACCGCTCATTCGACGTCGTTGATCTCAACGAATCGTACGAAGACCTCATGGAACAGCCGCGGGACAAACTCCTCTCCATGGAAAAGACCGATTACAAGATTAAACACCTCAAGGGCGACACCACGGATAAAACATTCAAGGGCGTCCACACGAAGTGCGAACTCCAGATCACCTTCAAGGACGGACGATCCAAGATCATCGAACAGTACGGCATTCCCGTCGATGACGGAGCCGGATTGACCGCACATGCGTACTTCGTGTACAACGACATTACCACGGAGCGCCGGGAAGCCGAACAGATCGAAAAGCAGCTGAAGATAAACGAGGCACTCCAGCGTCGCGCCGAGACGATTGTTCAGGAAAACCCGATGCCGATTCTGCTCGTCACAAAGGACTTCAAAATCGTTGTCACGAACGAGGCATATGTCAGGATGAGCGGGTACACCCGGGAAGAAATCCTCGCAATGAATGCACGGGACTTCACGATCCTCGACCAGAAGGGCGAAGGCCTTGGAAAGGTCATCAAGGAGAGCAAGCGCAGTTTCGGAGAAGTCACCGTCGACCTTCCGAGCGGTACCCACATTCTCGAACAGCACGGCATCCCGATTACGAACGCAAACGGGGATCTCACAAACATCCTCATCGTCTACAACGACGTTACCGTGGAACGCCGCGAAATGGAGGAGGTCAATATTCTCAAGAGGCGTGCCGAGGCATTCATCAAGGAGAACCCGCAGGCGATCACCATCCTTGCGGACGATAAGCACCGGCTCGACCTCAACGTGGAATACCAGCGCGTATGGCGCGGATCCTACGACGAACTGATGGCAAAGAAGCTCTACGATTTCGACATTACCATCACCGGCGGAGACGACTTCTACGCTTCCTACGAGACGAAGAAGAAGGCGATCACGAACATGGAGGTCGCATGGCCGAACGGCGAAAAATCCTACCTGATCCTCTATCAGGTCCCGATTCTCAACGACAAGGGCGAGATCGACGTTAATTATTACATCTACCAGGATGTGACCGAGGACCACCGTAAGGGCCAGGAAGTGCAAAAGCTCATGGAGACCGCTCAGGCCGAGGCAGCGAAGCTCAATGAAAGCGCCGGTGTCCTTGCA
Source organism: Methanoculleus sp. SDB (assembly GCA_001412355.1). Classification (NCBI taxonomy): domain Archaea; kingdom Methanobacteriati; phylum Methanobacteriota; class Methanomicrobia; order Methanomicrobiales; family Methanomicrobiaceae; genus Methanoculleus; species Methanoculleus sp. SDB. The sequence goes on along the minus strand of LKUD01000086.1, from coordinate 40,515 downwards.
GAGGCCATGACAAAGATGGCGGACGGGGATCTCACCGCGTTTGTCGCCCTCGAGGACGATGATCCGCTCCAGACCCTCAAACAGGACTATAACAAATCGATCACCGCCATGAAGCAGCTGATCGAAGAGGTAGGCCAGGACGCACATCAGGTTGAGGGAACGTCGCAGGAAGTGAGTAAAAGCTCGGATGAAATTGGCCGTGCGACCGAGCAGGTCGCCGTGGCAACCCAGGAGTCGTCCGAGTTTACCAGGAACCTCCTCGCCCAGATCGAGGACATCAACCGGGAAATCTCGGATCTCTCGGCATCGATCGAGGAGATCGCCTCCACAACACAGGAAGTCATGTCCCGGGCACAGAAAGCAGCCGCGGAAGGAAGCAAAGCGGCCGAGATCGGCAGGGACACGCATGCCAAGATGCAGCTCGTGGGAACCATCTCCGAGGAGAGCGTCGCTGAAATTACCCAGTTAAATGACGAGATGCGTGAAATCTCCAATATCGTAAAACTCATCGCCGGAATCGCCGCACAGACGAACCTGCTTGCCCTCAACGCAGCCATCGAGGCGGCACGGGCGGGAGAGCACGGGCGCGGTTTCGCCGTCGTGGCCGGAGAAATCCGAAACCTTGCAGGCGAGTCGAAAGATGCAAGCCAGCATATCGAGGATCTGATCATGTCGATCCAGACAAAGAGCGCGAAGACTGCTGCCTCGATGAAGACCTCGCACACCGAGATCCAGCAGGGTGTCAATGCCGTGAATTCCACAATCGAAGCACTGAACCAGATCGTCACCGACGTCGAGAAAGCCGCCCACGGTATTACCGAGATTACGAAAGCGGCCGAAGACCAGGCGCATGCCACAAACCGCGTGATGCAGAGCATGGAAGACTCCACGGCCCTCACGAAGGAGAACATGGAGCGCATCGAGGATATGGCAGCCCTCGCACAGGAAGTGAGTGCATCTGTCGAGGAAGTCGGCAGTGCCGCCCATGAAATGACCGACATGGCCGGACACCTCATGACGATGATGAAAAAGTTCAAACTCAACTAAGGGTGGACCATGAGTACACATTTCGATCTGGTCGAATTTGAGTTGAGCGGCGAGCGGTATGCCCTCGACATCTATCTGGCCAGGGAGATCGTAGAGATGATGCCCATCACTCCCATCCCCCGGGCTCCCCCGTATATTTCGGGGATTATCAACCTCAGGGGTGAGATCACGAGTATCATCAGTCTCAACCATCTCCTCAGTCTCCCTCCGAACGAGGAGCTGGAAAACCGCAAAATCATTGTGCTGACAACTGAAACGGCCGGCGGATCAAATGTCGGCATTATTGTCGATGATGTGCATAGTGTCATCCAGGTATCCGAGGAGAATGTCGAACACGTAGGTGAAGGAATATCATCGGACATCAGCAGTTTTGTAAAAGGCATCATCAAGGTAGGCGGTGATGATGCGGAGAAGAAACAGGGACTGGTCATCTGGGTAGATATGCTCCGCCTTCTGAAGGATCTGGAAAACCGGACACAATAGGAAGGCCACCCCCCCATGGACCATTTTCGGCTGCTTCAGGGGAGCATCGAGGAAATCCTCTCCATAAAATGCTCCAATTACAAGGAAGAATATATTAAACGGCGAATTCAGTCACGCATGCGTCTTTGCGGCATGCAGAACTTTGAAGCATACCATACGTTCTTTGCATCCGATGAAAAAGAACAGGAATCTCTTCGAAATGCCCTGACTATCAATGTAACAAAATTCTGGCGGGACAAGGAGGTATTCGATGTACTTCAGAAGGAAGTCCTCCCCGAACTGATGAAACGGAAGGAGCGGATTCGGATCTGGAGTGCCGGGTGTGCAACGGGCGAGGAACCCTACACGCTCGCACTGATGGCATATGATATGACACGCCTCCGCCCGAACGTCAGGGTGATGATTACCGCCACAGATATCGATCCCGAGGCACTGAAAACCGCCCGAAACGGAATCTATGACAAAAGGTCGCTCGAAAACCTTTCTGAGAGTCAGATTCGCAGGCATTTCAGGATACTGAGTGACGGCAGGTTCGAGATCAAACCGCATATCAGGGAAATGATCCGGTTCCAGCAGCACGATCTGATGAGCGGTCAGCCAGCTGTGAAATCTCTTGATATCATCCTGTGCCGTAATGTCACCATCTACTTTACCGAGAAACAGAAAAACGCACTCGCTGAGATCTTCCATCCCGCCCTCCTGAGCAGGGGATATTACGTACTCGGAAAGACCGAGTTCCTCGGCCGCGAAGTGGAGCACCTGTATCGTCCGTTTAATTCACTGCAGAAGATTTATCTGAAGCAGGATTGAGCGCCCGCCGGGACAGGGAGGGACACTTTTTTTACCGGCCTCGATCCCCGGCATCCGATTCGGAAAGCGCTGCCATAAGCTCCCTTCTTTCGGCAATTCTTTTCACTTCCAGCGATACGAAAAAGAAATTGAGACCGACGACGACGAGGACGAGGGTCAGCCCGAAACCGAGAAGTACGCCCTGTGTGGTAAGAAACAGCGCCCATAGGAGGACGACGAAAGAAATAAGATAGAATATTGTCCAGGTACGAAGGGCGGCAAGGTCCATAATCCCGTTGAAAATTGCTTGTGGTACCTGATAAATATATACCCGGATTAAATCGCTTTTCTATCTCCCCTGCAATCCGCCGGATTTATGTCATTCGCCATGTAACGCTATATGTGGATATCCGGGATCTGATCACGGTTGTTGCCGCCTGTGCAATCGTCGCTTTACTCGCCCTTGTGGTGCAGCCCGCTCTCAACGGAGAGGGTGTTTTCGGAAGCGACCCCGAACCGACACCCGCACCTCCGCAGGTTCCTGCAACGCCGACACCGGAACCGACTGAAACAGGACCGTACCGCATCTTTTATACCCCGAATCCCGGCCAATATCCCCTGATATTCCTGCCCGACAATATGTCCACGTTCGGAGCCTCGGATCCGGAATGGCATAGCACCAAGATTGAAACGTTCGGCTTTCTCCGGGAGTCGCAGGGCGGCATCACCCAGTATTTCAGTGTACCCTACCCGTTATGGCGGATCAATTCAACACTTGAGGCACAGAACCATCCGCAATCAGGACTGCTCGAATGGGTGCTGGTAAACGCGGAAACCGGAGGAATCATCGACGGAGGAGAAGTCCGCCATCGTGAAGTCGTCCGGAAAAATATTCAGGTATCCACTACCCGGATGTACCTCATCGTACGGGTCCGTGACGCGGACAGGTATACACTCTCCTTCGAACGGCCGGTAAAAGTATTTTAAAAAAGGCAATCAGGCGCGTTCGACGATAATCCGAATCCTGTCACCCTTTTTCAGGCCGTGACCTTTGGGGACATCGATGTTAAACCAGAGTTCCGTCTCCGCCCCCTCCGCCCGATCCTCGGGACCCTGATTCATCAGGCAGTCCTTTGTGGAATCGATGGATGCAATGAACTCTATGTGCGATGTGAATTCGACGACTGTTTTTTCCATATATACTGGTCTCTCGCCACGTTTCATAATCATTTGGATGGAAAAAAAGGAGGCATCCCACCGGACCGGGTCGCCACACGGTTCCGGCACCGACCCGACAGCCGGGAAGAGGCAGGCCTCGCACTATCGGACGACTGAACATCAGGGAACATTAAAAAGAGGTTTTCAAACACCACGGGGAAGGACACGCCATGTGGTGCTGTTTGAATAGCTCCACCGGCTGATATCCAGTTCCTCGCAGATTTCCGCGAGAATGGCAAGATTTGTGCCTACTTCCTTGGGCGAAAGCCCCAGTTCCTTGGCGATATATTTTGACTTGAAATAGTGTTTACCTTTATCAAGCCCTCTTTTAAGATAATATAGTATTTTCCGCTGAGATTCCGAGTACGTATCCCTGATGCGGTTAGTATGGGACATCGTGATCCTCCATAGGGTAAGTATGTGTTATATACTATCCATTATTTAAAGAATGCGGTTTGAGTTCTATCGAATCCAGCAGATTGGAGAGCCTCATTATCACCCAAACCCACTTAATACGGAAATCGGGAGGGCGGGTCCCGCCCAGACCGATAAACCATAATGATAATCGCTAATGCCGTCAGAGCTCCAGCGGATACTCCCCGATCTTTTCAATCAGGCGGGCAATGACGACATCCCGCATCCCCTCAACGAACTTGATGCTGCCGACGACGAGGTGACCGCCCCCGTTCACACCGCCCCCGTCAATCTCCTCGCGGAGCTCCCGGACCATCCGTGGTATATTCATGAGGACGCCCCGTGACCTGATGACCGCAAAATCGGGGCCGATCCCGAGTGTCACAACCGCATCGCCGGCGTGCTTCCGGCAGAGACGGTCATGCACCTCCCCTGATGTTTTTCCAGGCGGCGGAAATGTGAACCGGTGGGCATATATCTCAACGTCAAGGGCAAAGAGCCGTGCGCCGCTTACGAGATGCTGTTCGATCACATGGGGCATGGACGCCCTTAACTGCTCGTCGATGGCGGTATTCGCCTCCTGCACGAGCAGGGCGACAAGGTTCCGGTGGCGTTCATAGTTATTATTGAGATTGAGGATATCCTTCACAATCTCCCGGCCGTCGTTGAACCTGAGCCAGAACTGTTCATAATCGAGGGCAAGGGCTATCTCTTTGCAGTGCTCCTCGGGATACATGTCTTTAACCAGTGCGAGGTATTTCTCCCGCTCCGGCGCCTCGCTCCGGTCCCCGACACCCGCCACCGCAGGGATATGCCGGATACGGTCTTCGACGGGCGGATGGATGAAACGGGCGATCTCAGTACCAAGCATTCCTGCGGTTATCCCGAAATCGCCGCCCGCATGATAGGGATTGACATGCGCTTTTAAGAACCGGTCAACGGATTCGTCGGGATGGTGGTGATCGACGACCACGATCGGCAGGTCGTACACCCGTGCCATGCGGTACGAGGGTTCGTCCTCCTCCGTCGAACCATTGTCCATCATCAGGATCAGCGGCATTTTCTGCCCGAACCTGACGCTGTCCTTCGTGGCATAGTCAAGATCGCGGGTCACATCCTCAATCTCGTAGAACGGCGCCTTCGAGGGAGCCCGTTTGAAGAGATAATTCTCGGCATCAAAGTCGGCCCCGCTCTCCCGCATCAGTCCGGAAACCGCAGCCTCCACCGCGACCGCAGCCGAAATGCCGTCCGCGTCTGCATGATGGCGCAGGACGATGGGCTGGGCGGTAAAGACTGCTTTCCTGATGATTTTCGCGATTTTTCGCATTTCGGGACGGAGTCGCTCGAGCACGGCACTCTCGACGAGGAACGGGATGTCGTCCGGCTCCGCCCGTTTGTCAAGGGCATCGTCGATTCGTACGCGAACGCGTGCCGCGTCATCCTCTCCGAGGACGGTAAGCGAAGCAACCTCAATCTGGAGCTGGTTGTTGCGCTTCATCACCTCCCCCAGAATGCTCACGATGTCCCCGACAAGAACGTCGGGATAGGCCCGGACACCCGCCTCCACAAAGGCGGCGGCATTTTCCGTTCCGGTTTCATCAACGATGGTAAAGATCGTCGGGCCGGACGTCTGCTTGATCTGTGCGATCTCCCCTTCCACCATCACGCTCCTCCCGATCTTCTGCCCGAGATCGGTCAGCCGAACCGGCGGAGTCTTTGTCGTGACCGTCTGCGTCCTGTAAATGCCGGGAGTCACTTCCTCAAGATCGATATTGCCGTTTCGCCGGATGGAGAGTACCCTCACGACAATCGGATCGCGTTCCCGGTGATCCAGCTTCACGTTGCTTTTATGAACAAGTCCCTTCACGCGGTCGTTTAACAGTACAAAGGTGCCGAAATTTGCAAATCCCTGTACCCGCGCCTCATAGTCCTTTCCTTCCTCGACATCCTCTATTCCGCACATTGCACCGAGGCGGTATACGATAGCATCTGTTGTGTTATCCATTGATTTCACCCGTTATTTTCATGTTTCTGCCGTCATGCACAGAGATCGGATAGCCGTTCTTCGCCGTCCCTCCGCCCCTTTGCTATAATAATATCACCGGTATAAAGCCGGTCGTTTTTCCGTGGCCGGTATCGCCACTTCTTCTCGTGCTTGATTGCAAGCACAACCATGCCCGTAACCGTCCCGAGCGACGCTTCCTTCAGTGTTTTTCCACCGAGGGCGGAGGACGGGCCGACCTGGACGCGGGTAATGATTTCGTCGGATTCCCGGACAATCTTACGAAAGACCGGGGGTATCTCGATATCACGGAGAATGACATCGACAATCGAATAGGCCGCGTTGCTGATTGCTTCGGCAAATGTGGACATGTAGAGAAGCCCCCGGAGATATTCGACGTTATTGATGCGTTTCGCTGCTTCCAGAACCCATAGGTCGAGTTCGTACCGCATATCGTCCATTTTCAGGTCGAGGGACGCGACTTCGTCGGCCACTTCCTTGTGCTGGAACAGGAGTGCGGTGTAGGCAAGGCCCACCGCGAGTTCGCTCATGTCCTTCATCCTGACGATGAGCCGGACCGCCCTGTCGAGGTCATCCACGACCGCCTCCTCCTTCGTTTCCGCCGGCGGAAGGCGCTCCCCTCCCGCCATCGTAAAGAGCGGATCCGCTCCTCCTTCAAATCCTTTGGCAATCAGGATGTCGCCGTCGTTGAGAAGCGTATCGCGGTCGGGGTCATACAGCCAGCTTACGCCGCGGCGGATGGCGATGACGCGCATTCCCGTCGTGCTCTGCAGCTTCACATCCCCGAGCGTCACACCGTCGAGCGGACTGTTCTCCCTGATGACGAGGCGCACCGTCACTTCTTCCGCATCGGGCAGCGCCTGCATGACACGTGCGGGAAATTTTACTCCTTTCAGGATTATCGTCGCCATCTCGGAGGCGGAGTTCGAGATTGTCTCGGCGGCTTCCGCCACCTGCAGGAGACCGCTCATGGATTCTGCCTCCTCGATCCGCCGTGCACCGAGAATGCTCTGGATGCGTGCCTGGTAGACAAGCAGGTTCATGCGCTCCTCGAGGTTGGTGACTTCCTGGGCGATGTCCCGGCTTTCGAATAATATCGCGGAGTAAGAGAGATCAACCATCAGTTCGGAAATGTCCTTCATTTCGATGAGAACATCCTTGAAACTGGTCGGCTGATATTCAAGTTCCGTCATAGATAGAAAACCCATTTCAATTTATCGTTTATATGGTTCTCGATTCCCCCGCAGTCCCGCCGCACAGGAGACACCTGAGCGGACATGTGTAGAGGGGAGCCATATTTTTACGAACCTCGTGTATTCTTGGATTCGCAAAAAGATAAACCCTCCACTGGTACCGACCAGATAGCGGTGACAATTGTCCGGATACCCCGATACTGCACGGGGCTTAAAGAACCAGATTAATCACGCCGATCAGCACGGCGGCACCCATCAGGTCGATCACGCTCGTAATGACGGGAATGCCGAAATTATCGGGATCCAGTCCGTACCGAAACGACATGCTCGCGGTGGCGTACGAGACGACATTGACGAACGAGAGGACGATCATCCCGGCGCCCGTCGCGATGATGCCCATCTCGAGCAATCCCGGCGAGGAGAGTCCCATCACGAGCGAAGCGCCATGAGCGACCGCCGCCATGAGGGGAAGCAGCACGACGGCGTACAGGTACGTCGTCGCGAAATGCGGGTATACGTCCCGCTCAGGCATGATATGCGGGGCGAACACGCCCGTATGCATGCCGGTTGCCAGACGGGAACAGAGAATCCCGCCGATGGAGCCGCACCCCCCCATGAAGGGGGGGATGAGAATGAGAAGGGCGGCAAAGCTGACCAGCCGGTCGAGATCGAGTGCATAGGTCATGCCGGCGAACGTCCCGAGAAGCGAGAGCGGGATTAACAGCGGGACAATTTCCCTGACGATGCCCCGCACCTGCTCCGGGAGGTACCGTGTCGAAACGATGCTTGCGGCAACCACACCCAGCACAGCGAGAAAGAGCACCGTACGTACGACCGGATCGAGCGTTATGAGCACCACGCTTGTCAGGACCAGGATTGGAAGCGTGACGACATCGCCGGAGGTGGTCACCGTCGGCGCACCGATCATATCGAGATCCACACCGTAGCGGTGGCTGGCAACCGCAACGAGAATGGTGATAACGATGACGATGATACCGGAGAGGATACCGCTTACGACCGATATGAGCACAAAATCGATGAGATCGATGCCGGTCTCCCCGATGAGGCTCGTGACCGCCCAGGCAAAGAATCCCAGCACGAATGCGATCAGGATCGTGGTGACGAACGATGCACGGATATTTCCGCCGAGAACGCTCAGCTTTCCAAAATCGACTTCAAATTCCCCGAGATGCATCGAAGAGGAGAGGCGGGACGCGAGAACACCCGAGATGCTGCCGCGCATGTTTATGGACGGCGGGAGCAGCACCATCAGTCCGGGTATGAGATCAAGTACGTCACGGACAGACCCGAGGTACATCCCGGCAACGCTGGCTGCGAGCGCGCTGAGCAGGAGGGCGACAAGGCCCGTCATTACGAGCCGGGATCGGCTCGCAACTGCCACCAGAGTCAGCGTCACCATCTCCCATACGTCTGCCCTCACTCCCGAAACGGAATTTCTGCCATGAAGAGATCGTCAGGCGCGATCACGTCACCCTCAAAGAATTGCGTGGCATCGCGTATATGGTTTGCTGTACTCTTGTACCGTGAGCTGATGTGCACAAGCGCAAGAATCCGGGCGCGGATCTCACCTGCGACCATGGCGGCTTCGCCTGCTGTCGAATGAAAGACCTCCCGGGCTCTTCCGGAAGCGGCATCGTCAAACGTGGCATCGTGAATCAGGAGATCCGGATCCATCCCGAACTCATACCAGTCCTCTGCATTCGGCCGCGTATCCCCGGTGTACACCACGCACCTGCCACCACGGGGAGGCCCCATCACGTCCCGGGGAGTCACCTCCCCCTCGCCAACGCGGACGGTCTCACCGCGCTGGAGGCGCCCGAAAAGGGGGCCGGGAGGCACTCCCAGTGCAATCGCCCTGTCCCGGTCGAAGCGCCCCGGGCGTTCATCCTCCCGGAGAACATAGCCGAGACATGCCATCCCGTGCTGGACGGCCACTGCGGTGACACGGTACCCGGTAAACGGCACGACCGAACCGTGCCTGAGCTCGATCGGGACGAGGGAGAACCGTAACGGATTTTTGGAGAGCATCTTGATGGCATCGACGAAATCGTAGACCCCCGGCGGGCCGTAGATTACAAGCGGTTCGGTGCGCTCCATGAACGACAGTGTCTGGACAAGCCCGGGAACACCGAGAAAATGGTCGGCATGCCAGTGCGTGATAAAGATTGCATCGACGGTAAACCCTGTCCGCGCCCGCATCATCTGCTGCTGGGCTCCCTCACCGCAGTCAAAGAGTATCGTGTCCGACCCGCGCCGGATCATGTAGCATGGCGGGTTCTTCTGGGTCGTGGGGAGGGCTCCCGCAGTGCCCAGAAAATACACCTGAAGCGTTTCTCCGGCTATACAAACCACCTCCGAAACGCTGCAAGGCTGCGTTCGCCTTCCGCCAGGTTTCGTCCTTCGACAACACAAATCCCGCTGTACTCATCTTTCACGCGCCTGCCGACATCCGGCCAGTCGATGGTGCCGTCTCCGAGGGGGAGGTGTTCGTCATGTATGCCGTGATTGTCGTGAAGGTGCATGTGATCGACACGGGAGAGAGACTGCAGAAACGCGTCCACGGCCCCGACGGTATTCGCATGCCCGATGTCGAGGGTCACCCCGATTCCTTCGAGGCCTTCTGTCATGCCGAAGAGCTCCCCGGGTTCGCGGCAGAGAAACTCCCTGACTGCTATCATGTTTTCGAGGCAGACCAGAACACCCGTATCCGCTGCACATGCTCCTATTTCTGCAAGTGCTTCCTTCTGGTAGCGCCATACCGTTTCGGGAACCAGTTTTCCGGCGGGCGACAGGTACCCGGGATGGATGGTCACGCGGTCTGTCAGGTCGGCGGCATGAGTGACGCACTGGCATATCTGGCGAATCGACTCCCGGTAGATCGGGTAATTCAGAGAGGCCAGGTTCAGGTCGGCATAGGGTGCGTGAACGGTCACGCCAAGTCCTGTCGATTCAAGCACATCGCGTATCCGTGCCATATTGTCGGGCCGGTCGAGACGGTAATTTCCGTCGGCCGATATCTCCCACCCCGCATACCCGCAGTCCTCGATACCGAACACCCAGTCAATCGAATCCCAGACCGAGGACGAGGACGAGAAATATGCTTCCAGTGTCATGGATCCGCCTCCAGCGTGTCAAGCAGTGCGCGTACATCCGCCCGGAACGACTCGATCGTGCCGTCGTTTTCCAGGGTGTAATCCGCCATACGAAGAGCCTCGCCAAGTCCCCACCCGAGTTCACGGGCATCGCGTGCCAGCAGTCCCTCTTCGCCGACGGCATCATCGGCGCGCCCGCGCAGCTGCAGGCGTGCAAGACGAACCGCAAACGGCGATGTGATGCCGACAAGTACGAAACGCTCGAAATGATCCCGGTACAGTGCCACTTCGGCATCGCTCCTGATGCCGTCGACGATCACAAGCGGTTTATTCAGCGCCTCGATCGCGTCGATGGTAAGGCGGGCAATCGCATCCCGGCCATGGCGTTCCCGAAGCCGCCGGGACATCTCGCCCATCGAATGATCGTCCGGCACAAGCCCCGCATCCAGCACCGCCTGCCGGACCACATCACCCATCACGACTACAGGAATGCCCATTTCACCGGCAATTTGGGAAAATTCACCTTTTCCACCGGCCGGGAGGCCGACGACTGCGATCACTTTCATGCTTTTCTCCGTGCCTGCGTGATATCCGACAGAATGATGGATTCGGCGATGATGATCCTGTTCTTGTCATACACAACCTCGCCGTCCTCCCGCGTCCGTATCTTCACACGCCGGTTCAGACGATCTGCAGCCTGCCGGATTTCGTCAAACGTGAGCGGCGGGATGCTCCCCTCGACACCCTGCTGGATCACGAAATCAACGCCCTCCGCCGCTCTCGCAATAAAGGGAAGATCGTCCTCTTTTCCCCGGAACAGGGTGGTAACCACCTCAAATTCGGGGAGGAGCCCGTCCCGGTGCGCATCTCTGCAGAGAGCAAGCGATTCCCTGACCCGATCGGTGATTTCAGGCTTCACTTTCAGGAGATTCGGATAATGCTCCCACCGCGCTTTGATGTCGAGGGAGATACGATCCACAAGTCTCCGGGAGAGCAGCGCCTGAAGGGTTCCGGGATACACGCCGTTTGTGTGCAGCCCCACGAGAAGTCCCATGGCACGGGACTCTTCCGCAAGTGCGACAAGTGCCTCTTTCTGCATGGTGGGTTCGCCGCCGGAGAAGACGACACCGCTCACGACCATACGGGTTGAGCGTATCAGCGCGATGACATCCTCGATCTCCCTCCGGTCTTCGCCGGTCTGGATTGCCGCATTATGGCAGTAATGGCACCGTACCGAACATCCGCGGAGAAAGACCGTACAAACCGCCCGCCCCCGCCAGTCAACCGTACTGAGCGGAACAAAGCCCCCGAAATTCACCTTCAAAAAACCACCAGTCAATATATTAGGTGGGTGGAGCACCACATGAAGGTTTCAATTGCGGAACGGATGAAATTCACGCGGGGCGGAATCCGCCGTCGCGTCGGGGGGACCGTGCCATCCGGTACAACGACCTTCCGGACGACGATCACAAAAAGTGGTGAATTGGGAATTATTTCCGTATCCGACGAGCATTCAATCTATTCAAGTAAAGTTGGGTTGACGAAAGCAAATTTACTTGTTATCTAAACAAGCGAAATTTAGTCAATAAATGTGAAAAAAAGGATTTATTACCTATTTCTCACGTACCTTGTTTCCATGACACTCATCGAGGATGCCAGAAAGGGTATCATCACCGAAGAGATGAAACTAGTGGCGCAGGCGGAGGGCGTGACCGAAGACTTTGTTCGCCGGGGTGTAATGAACGGGCATATCGCCATCCCCGTCTCACCCTACCGTGATGTGCGGATCTGCGGTATAGGATCAGGGCTTCGCACCAAGGTAAATGCCTCGATCGGTACGTCGACCGATATCATCGATATCGATCAGGAGATCGAAAAGGCGAGAATGGCGGAACTCGCGGGCGCCGACACGCTCATGGAACTCTCGACAGGCGGAGATTTTCAGGATATCCGCCGGAGGGTTATTGCGAATACGACGCTCTCCGTCGGCAGCGTCCCCCTCTACCAGGCATTTATCGAAGCCGCCCAGAAAAAAGGCGGTGTTGTCTTCATGGAGCCGGACGACCTCTTCCGGATCACGGACGAGCAGGCAAAACTCGGCACGAATTTCATGGCAATTCACACGGGTATCAACCTGGAAACCATGAAGCGGCTCAAAAATCAGGGACGGCACGGAGGCCTCGTTTCACGGGGCGGAGCGTTCATGACCGCATGGATGCTCCACAACGAACAGGAAAATCCCCTTTATTCAGAGTATGAATACCTCCTCGAGATCATGAAGGAAAACGATGTAACCCTCTCCTTCGGAAACGGCATGCGGGCAGGAGCCTGCCATGACGCGACCGACCGTGCCGGGCTGCAGGAACTGATCATCAATGCGGAACTCGCCGACCGTGCGCTCGAAAACGGGGTCACCACGATCATCGAGGGGCCCGGACATATCCCGGTCGATGAGATTGAGGCAAATGTGAAGGTCCAGAAACGCGTCACGAACAACAAGCCGTTCTATATGCTGGGGCCCCTTGTGACGGACATCGCCCCCGGCTACGATGACCGGGTGGCAGCAATCGGTGCGGCACTCTCCTCGGGGTACGGGGCCGACTTCATCTGCTACGTGACTCCCGCCGAGCACCTCGCTCTTCCCACGCCCGAGGAGGTCTTCGAGGGTGTCATCAGCTCCCGGATAGCCGCACATGTCGGTGACATGATAAAACTCGGCAAGCGGGATGATGATCTTGAAATGGGACATGCACGCAGGGATCTCGACTGGGAGCGGCAGTTCGCGGTCGCAATAAATCCTGCACGGGCGCGGCAGATCCGCGACGAGCGGTCCCCCGCCGACACGGATGCATGCACCATGTGCGGCGACTACTGCGCCCTTAAAATGGTCAACCGCCACTTCACCTTTTAGCACCGGGGTCTCAATCATCACTCTTTTTTATCATCCCCGCACACCAGAACATGATCATCGTGAAGATTGTTGCATCGGTCATGTCCTTAGACACGCTTGACGACGCCGTGGCATCAGGTCCCGATCTCATCGAGATCCGCCTCGACGCGGCAGCCGGGGCCATTCCCGGGAAAGCCGCACGGCTGCCCGTACCGGTAGTGGCGACGCTCCGGAGCCGTGAGGAGGGAGGGGCATTTACCGGCGATAGTGCGGACTGGTACGCAATCACCGAACCCTGGGCAGGCGTTGCGGCGTTTATCGATATCGAGGAGCGTTTTTCCCGGTATGCCCCGGCAATCCGTGAGCGGGGCTCTGCCGTCATCGCCTCGGTCCATCTGCCCCGAATGCCCGATAATGAAGAGCTGGCCGCCCGAACCCGACGGCTCCGCGAGTACGGGGATATCCCGAAGATCGTCGTCACGCCGTCATCACGAAAAGACGTGCTCGCCCTGCTCCGCTTCACCCTTGAGGAGGAGAAGCCGATCTGCACCGGGGTGCTGGGGGAGACGTACCGCCATGCGAGAGTATTTCTTCCCCTCTACGGATCGGAACTGGTGTACTGCCACACGGGAGTGCCGGCCGCCCCCGGCCAGTACCCCGTCCGTCGTATGAAGGAACTGCTGGGTGCCCTTGAATGACTGATGACCGGACTTCATCGCCCTCGCCTTTCGGGGGCATTCCCGAGAAAGAAAGACTCAGAATCCGGCTGAAAGAGAAGCGGGCGCAGCTGCCTGCCGCCGATGCCATGCGGTGCAGCATGCGTATCACGGAGCACCTTCTGGCGCTCTTAAACGGCCACCGGACGGTAATGGTCTATGTATCAAAGGAGGGCGAAGCGGACACTCATGTGCTCATCGACCGGCTCCTCGAACGGCGAATCGCCGTTGTCGTCCCTGTTATCGAGCGTGAAACGACCAGTCTCCGCCTCTCGTACCTGAAAAACCGGGCACATCTGAGGGTGAGCACCTTCAATGTCCCCGAACCCATTGGAAACGAAATTGCGGCCCGGCCCGGGGACATCGATGCCGCTGTCATCCCGCTCGTCGGATTTGACAGCCGGGGCAACCGTCTCGGGTACGGTGCGGGATACTACGACCGTTTTTTATCTTCCCACCCGGACGTTCTCAGGATCGGTATCGGATTTGCCTGCCAGAAGGCGGACCGCATCCCCTGCGAGATCTTCGATATCAGGATGGATTATATCATCACCGAGGAAGGGATCATCCGCTGTTCGGGCACGGCTTCCCGGGAATCATAATCCCGGATTGCCGGTCCGGACAGAAGGCAGGATGCGCATCGAAACGCGGCACTGCCGTATCCGGGCGGATGTCCGGTTCACCGGCCCTGAACACAAAGTATTTAAGCATCACAGAAATATTTATATATTATAGTACCCTTACTATTGGTAAATATTACACTGAGGCGTACTATATGACACATTCACAGGATTTTGAAGTTACCGTCAAGGAAGCAGCCCATGAGGATGCGGGGCGCGGCATCGCCCGCCTTTCCATCGACCTGATGAAGGCGATGGGCCTCGTGAGCGGAGACGTTATCGGGATACAGGGCCGGAAGAAGGCCGCAGCGCTGGTAAGGCCAGGTTTTGCACAGGATACGGGGAGAAACATCCTCCGGATTGACGGCACGGTGCGAAGCAATGCCCAGACCGGTATCGACGAGAAGGTCAGGATCAGCAGGGTAGAGGTCGGCTATGCCGAAAAGGTTGTGGTTCAGCCGACCCAGCCAATCCGGCTGATGGGCGGCGAGGAGTATCTCAGCAGGCTGCTTCAGGGCAGGCTCATTGCCGAAGGGCAGAGCATCAGGGTCAACCTCCTCGGAAATCCCATTACGTTCGTCATTGCAAAGGTCAAGCCGAAAGGCATCGCGATCGTCAGCCAGAATACCTGGGTGGAGTTCAAGGAAACGCCGTACGAGCCCGAAGAAGGGGAAAAACCCGTCTCCGATGTGCACTACGAGGATATCGGCGGGCTCGGGCGCGAACTTGACATGGTTCGCGAAATGATCGAACTACCGCTCCGGCATCCCGAGCTCTTCGAGCGCCTCGGCATCGAACCGCCCAAGGGCGTGCTGCTCTACGGGCCGCCGGGAACGGGCAAAACCCTGATTGCCAAGGCCGTTGCAAACGAAGTCGACGCCCACTTCATCACGCTCTCGGGCCCCGAGATCATGAGCAAGTACTACGGGGAGAGCGAGGGAAAACTCCGGGAAGTGTTCGACGAGGCGCAGGAGCATGCACCGACGATCATCTTCATCGACGAAATCGACTCGATCGCGCCGAAACGTGAAGACACCAAGGGCGAGGTGGAGCGAAGGGTCGTTGCGCAGCTGCTCTCCCTCATGGACGGGTTGAAAGGGCGCGGCGAAGTGATCGTCATCGCGGCAACGAACATCCCCGACGCACTCGACCCGGCGCTGCGCCGGGGCGGGCGCTTCGACAGGGAGATCGAGATCGGTATCCCCGATAAAAAAGGGAGGCTCGAGATCTTTCAGGTTCACACCCGCGGCGTCCCGCTTGACCTTGAACGGGAAGGTGAAGAGGCAGGCGCCGGACAGGATGAGGAAGTCCGGCGAAAGGGATTCCTCGAACCCTTCGCCGAACGCACGCACGGGTTTGTCGGTGCCGACATCGCACTCCTCGTCAAGGAAGCGGCCATGCACGCTCTCAGGAAACACCTCGAGGGAATCAATATGGACGAGGAGATCCCGATCGAAGTTCTTGAAAAGATCCGGGTCACCCGTGACGATTTCGAGGAGGCGCTCAGGCACGTCGAACCGAGCGCGATGCGGGAAGTGCTCGTGGAAATTCCCGACGTCACCTGGGACGACGTGGGCGGCCTCGAAGAGGTCAAGACGGAGCTCGTGGAGGCAGTGGAATGGCCGCTTCTCTACCCCGAAATTTTTGAAACGCTCGAAACACGGCCGCCGAGCGGGATCCTCCTCTTCGGGCCGCCCGGCACCGGCAAGACGCTCCTTGCGAAGGCCGTCGCGAATAAGAGCGAATGCAACTTCATCTCCGTGAAAGGGCCCGAACTGCTCTCCAAGTGGGTGGGAGAATCCGAAAAGGGCGTGCGGGACATCTTCAGGAAAGCACGGCAGGCGGCGCCATCGATCATCTTCTTCGACGAAATCGACGCGCTCCTTCCGAAACGCGGCACCTTCATGGGCTCGTCGCATGTCACCGAAAGCGTGGTGTCCCAGATCCTCACCGAGATGGACGGCCTCGAAGAGCTCGCGAACGTCATCGTGCTCGGGGCGACAAACCGGCCCGACATGCTTGACGACGCACTGATGCGCCCGGGGCGGCTTGACCGCATTATCTATGTCCCGCCCCCCGATGCAGAGAGCAGGAAGAAGATCTTCGACGTCTACCTCAGGAACGCGGCAGCAATCCTCACCGGGGACATCAGTATCGACGAGCTCGTGGAACGGACCGAAGGCTATGTCGGGGCCGATATCGAGGCGCTTGTGCGCGAGGCGAAACTCGGAGCGATGCGCGATTTCGTCTCCACAATGGGAGGGAAAAGCGAAGACGAGCGAAGGAACGCGTTGCCGAACATCCGGGTCACCCGGAAGCACATCGAGGACGCCCTCCTCCGCGTGAAAGGAACCCTCGACCGGGACGCCCTCGAGGAGCACGAGCAGAAGGCGTGGGAGATCATCTACGGGCAGGACCAGCGTGCCATCCTCGAAAAAGCCGTGGAAACGCTCAGGCGGGCAGAATTCGGTGATGAAGGAGAAGAACACAAGGCACAGGCAGACGAACTCCGGAAACTGACCTATGCCCGGCACAAGGATTTTCCGGGAATTAAGAAGCTCACGGAGGAGCTTCTTCCAAAACTTGCGCACTAATAAACCACACCCCGGAGGGACCATGACACACGATACCGATGACCCGTATCGTATTTTGAGCGATCTTATCAGCCGGCTGCTCGAACAATCGCCTGCCGGATACCGGTTCACAATGACTGTGCATGGCGGAGATGACCCCGGCGAGGGAAGAAGAGGGGACGGATCACCTCCCGACATCATAGAACCGCATCGTGAGGTCCAGTGCGACGGCGATGACGTCAGGATCACTGCCGACATCCCCGGTGCCGATGCCGGGGACATCCGCTTCGCCGTCAGGGGACAGAGGCTCGTCATAGCCGCACCGGCGGGTGACCGGCTCTACCGGTCGGTCGTCGACCTGCCCCCCGTCCGGGGCGGCAGCGTGACGCACACCTTCCGGCACGGTGTGCTTGAAATCGTCTTAAAAAAGGCCGATTTATAAGATGTGACCGCTCTTTCCTGATCGGACAACTCCCTTCAGGAGACCCGGACTCCCGCCGTCGCCTGCATGGTACAGACAGTGTTATTAGGCATGCCTGAGATATTTCGCCATCGGGAGGTGGATGAAAAATGATCACACTTCGGGAGTATCTTGACAAAACCGGAGCCGGGGAGCAGTTAAAGGACCTGATCGTCCTCATCGCCCGCCAGGCGGTGCCGATTCGAGATGCATTTCTGCAAAACCAGTCGTATGCAACGTCGATCAATGCTTCAGGGGAACAGCAGGCCGCCCTTGATGCCTGGTCGGACCGCCATATCACGAAGGTGCTCGAAGCCTCGGGCCTCGTGGCGGAGCTCGCCTCGGAGGAACAGCCCGATATCATACGGTTTCCCGGGGCCCGGGCGGAGTATGCGGTTGTCATGGACCCGCTCGACGGTTCGTCCCTTATACAGGTGAATCTCGCGGTGGGGACGATTGTCGGCATTTTCGAGGGCGGCGGTGTGCTGCAGAAGGGAGAGAATCTCAGAGCGGCCATGTACATGCTCTACGGGCCGATGACCGTGCTGACCCTCACCGTCGGAGAAGGCGTCTATATCTTCGCCCTGAACGGGGAGAACGAGTATATCCTGCTCTCGGGGCTCGTAGAGATGCCGGAAGGCAACCTGTACGGGAGCGGGGGCCTGAAGACGGAGTGGACCGACGCCCATGCGTTCTGTATCGACAGGATCGAACAGGAAGGCGCCAAACTGCGGTATTCCGGGTCTTTTGTTGCCGATTTTCACCAGATCCTGAAATATGGGGGTGTTTACTGTTACCCCGCCCTGAAAGAGAAGGAGAACGGAAAACTGCGCCTGCTCTTCGAAGCCATTCCCATCGGATTCATTGCCGCACAGGCAGGAGGGGCCATCAGTACCGGGAACACAAATCTCCTCGCCATACAGCCCTCCTCCGTCCACCAGCGGACGCCCCTGTATGTCGGCAGCAAAGGGCTTATCCGGAGAATGGAGGAATTCCTTGCAGGGTGAAGCAGGACCCGTGTATCCGGCGGCGGTACCGCGCCTTTCCGCTCCCGCTCCGCGTGGTCCGGCGACGGGATACGCGAACCACCCGGCCACACGATACATTTTCGAGCGGTAAAATAGTAAATAAACGCCTTGAAGCGTGATTTTCACAACGTTGACCAATGATTCGGAGGCATGAGGGGGGGCAAACTTTAATTAGATTCCGCCACCACATAACGGAAGATGGTTAATAGCATTGTATTGCCCATAAAGAAGGTTTTTGCACTTGTTGATTCAAAAATAGTCGTCGAAATAAAGGATGAAGAACGCACACTGCAGGGAAGGCTCGTTGCCGTCGACGAACACCTTAACATTCACATGGATCAGACGATCGAGTATATCCATGAACAGCGGGGACGGACTCTCGGCACCGTCGTAATCCGGGGAAGCAATATACTGACCATCGCTCCGGTAATCTGATTGCATATGGCTGATATCGAGGACCAGGCGTTTCGGGTTATTCATTCCCGTTCCGGGGGAGTGCTCCAGAGCGAACTCTGGAAAATACTGGATATCGACAGCAGAAAATGCTCCCGCGTCGTGAAAAAGCTGCTTGATGAAGAGCTGATAGAGCGTATCGAGTATAAGAAGGACGGGATTAATACCTACCTCCTCCGTGCACGGAAGCGGGCGGTCAATCCGTCCCTCCTCCTTGCAGGGGGGGATCTCATTCCCTGTATTGCCTGTGACCACGATTGCGTGATGGAAGAGTGCCCCCAGCTCACCGACTGGTTGTACCAGCTCGCAATCGAAGAGATAAAGGAATAGGGCGAATTCTTTTTTCACAATAGTTAAGACAGGGAGGCTCGTACCTATGCACGATTGCCGCCCGACACTGCCGCCGGCGAGAGAGCATCGTCGCAGGTTACTGCCACGATCCTTCTCGTCGGCCTGACGATCATCCTTGCCCTGCTCGTACTGCTTTTTTTCGAGCTTCCCGCTCTTTCATGGGGATCGCCAGCACCCCCCGCGGTATTCGCGGTCTGTTTTATCGGGCATTACGACGAAACCCACCCCACCATCCTGAATTATGACAGCCGGATTGTACTAGAACACCGCGGAACGACGGACATCGAAAACGGGCTACTTTCCGCAGAGATTTACGCGAACGATGTTCTTCTCCCGTGCCGGATCGAAACGATGAACGGGTACGACTTCATCAGTACACATCATTACGGCGTGCAGCGGATGTGGGGATCGGGATGCAGCGACCTGTGGTGGCGTCCCGGGGAGAAGACGGGTGTCGATCTGGCGGACGGTTCCTTCCGTCCCGGCGATATTCTCAGAGTGGATATTCTCGATACGACGACCGGGCTCGTTGTATCGCGGGATACCTGCACTGCGTGATCAGGGGAGGTGATCGCCCCTGTACGCAGGATTATGACCGTGATTTTCGCGGTATTTTTTTATCCCCGGTTATCAATCCTTCACATAGAGGAATGGTATCAATGCGGACAGAAACTCCCCAGGGAAAAAATTCCGGATTGGTGTTCAGAACTATAACACGAGCACCCCTTATAGCCGCACATCATCTAATAATGACCTGTCCGCAGCTTAAAAAGTTATATTTCAAGCATTATGCATCATACAAATTCCACCACTATATGCTAAAAAATCGCCTGCATATGCTCTACCCCGTCAACGTACAGTGGCTTGCAACATTTAACTGTAATTTTTCCTGTATTCACTGCGAAGCGAGTGCCGGAACAACAAAAGTCCGCGAACTGACGACTGAAGAGGTTATTAAATTGGTCGATGAACTCGCTGCGATGCGAGTGAAACACCTGTTAATTAGCGGTGGAGAACCACTGCTCCGGCATGACATCTTCGATATCATTCGCCATATAAGGGAAACCGGGATGCAGTACGGCATCGCGACCAACGGCTATCTTGTCTCCCGCTATCATGACGATTTCAGGAAATATCCGCCGGAACTCTATTTCACAAGCATAGACGGCCTTTCCGAGGCAAATGACCGGATACGCGGAATGCCCGGAGCTTTCCGCAACTGCATGGCAGCTCTTGAATTTTTTCGTTCCATCGATGTGCCGCTCCGCATTGTCAATACCGTTGCGCTCCCCGCGACGATAGAAACACTGCCTGAAATGAAAAACGTCCTGCAGCAATCCGCTGCAACGCTCTGGAGCATCGCACTCCCGATTCCAGTGGGAAGAGCTAAGGAGAACGATGCCATGTCCTTAAACAACAACCAGATACGGATTCTTTTATCCTTTATTGCTGCCGCCCGCAGGGAAATGAATGTTGAAATCACTGAGGATGCTGGCTATCTCGGCTGTCTTGCTGATCGGGTGCGGCCGATGCCGTTTTTCTGTGGTGCCGGTTTAAAAAGCTGCGCAATCATGCCGGACGGCGAAGTGCTTGGGTGCCAGATTGCTTATGACTCTTCGTTTTCCGAAGGGAATATCCGTACAACACCATTCCGTGAAATTTGGGAGGAAGGCTTTTCCCGATTCAGAAATCCATCCTTTGATGCCTCCTGCAGAGAATGCCCGTACGTGCGCCCCTGCCGCAACGGATGCTGGGGGATGCGGCTTGGTAATAAACATTGCTTGCGGGAGATATGGGATGATCCAGAGTATTGTAAGAAGGTATAAGGCAATACCCCTCCGTCAACGGTTGTTGATACAGCGCTTGCTCTTTCCCGTCTTTGCCTTATACCGTATAAAACGGGAGTGCTGCTTTGATGTCTACCGTATCGCAGGTAATCATGAGAAGTGGTACTGCACATCCAACGCTATCGATCCGTATATTATGAGTGTTTTTTTCCCCGGAGCCCACCTTGAAAACACAGGCAGGATCTATATATGGAATGTACCGGCTTTTGTGAGGAACCGCCGGAATATCATCGTGGATATGGACATGTTTTTTTCATTTCTTTTTCCGGATGCTGTGTTTACATTTCCCTGGATTCAGCAGGTGCTGGATCTCAACATTCCCATAAATACTATTATGAAGCACATCAGGGAAAGAAAAAAAATTTCGCAGTATGGTTGTGAAATATCTCAAGATCCTCAAGATTTACGTTTTTATTATGAGACCATGTATATTCCATTCATCCGTGAAAGGTTCGCGGAACAGGCAGTTATCCTCGAAATTGAGAGAATCAGGTTTCTCTTGCCCGAAGCGGAAGTGCTGTTCGTCACAGAGTCAGGACAACGCATCGGGGGAGCGATTGGGGTGCAGGAAGGCGATATATACCGGTGGCTGTCTACCGCGATCACCGACGAACAATACCGGAAAAAAGGAGCACTCTCTGCAGCATATTATTTCGGGATTTTGCGAGCAAAAGAAACCGGGGCGCGTTCCATTGATTTAGGGCTGAGCAGGCCGTTCTTGTCGGATGGTGTCGCCCTTCATAAGCGAAAATGGCGAGCCACCATGAAGCTCGAAAATCAGACACGCCGCTGGTTCCTGCTATCAAACCTGGAGAAAGAACACCTGATCGTGCTTATCGACGGGGCGCTCACGGCTCTTGTCACATCATGGGATGATCCTATTATCAAACATTACCGGAATTCAGGGATAGCAATTAAAATCATTACATCTCCAGAAAAATCCGCCTGAACACCCCCGAAGGACACGTGACTTGCGAAACGATGGATTCATTTCTGCCGCGTTGCCAAAATATTTGAATCACCATCCTCATTCAGTACCCGGGAACCATGCAGGTCAACATAAAACGATACGGGCTGTATCTCATCCGCTGGCAGCTTTCCACACCCATTCTCGCCGGGGTGCTCTATATTCTCGCCGCAATGGATGCGCTCACCGCCACCGTCATAGCGAACCTTATCGGCGGACTGATCTTCTTCTGGGTCGATCGGTTCATCTTCACGTCGCAGTCGCTTGCCGCACAGTGGGAAGTGAGGGATAAGATCCGCTGTGTCGACTGCGGAGCTCTCGCCCGTGGCTATCGCCTCGTGCGGACGGAAAATTACGACCGATCCGGCGACCACGCACCGCAGTTCAGGTGTGAAAAATGTTCGATCCGGAAATCCGAAGATCTGAAAAAGCGCGGCATCAACCATTAGGGGCACCGGGATCCCCGGCGGTTCGCATGACCGCCCGGGCAACCAGCCGGGCAACACGCAGCGGTTCGGGCACTTTCCCCTCCCTCGTGAAGGCATCGGTTATTTTTTCCGCCTCGGCAGGTTCGCAGCACGCGGTCCTCAAGTAGACGGCATACCCTGTTCTGAGCTGATACTCCAAACGCTCCCCGAGGCGTCGGTACGCATCCATCCGCTCATCATCACCGGGAAAATGAAATCCAATATCATCTTCGAGTCCCTGCGACGCCTCATACGTAACCGCAATCACGGGAAGGCCAGTCTCTTCCGCGATCCGATCGGGTGACAGAATATTGTACCATGCAATCACACAGCCGCTGATCATCAGGCAGTTGATGTCGCTGCGTCCCAGGATACGGACAAGCCGGATAACGGCATCGGTCGCGTCCATGCCGCCCACCGTCACACCGGTGCAGGCGACGCCGTCGATCACGAGATCCTTGCGCATCACCACGCCGGCAAGGATCGACGAACGACGCCCGGAGTAACTTTCCGCGACGCCGAGGACGCGCAATCCCTTTTTAGCGATGTGCATGCAAGCACTTATGACGATGGATTTTATATATTGTACCGATGGACATCACCAGAGATGAAGTCTGCATCTTCATCCCGACGCTGAATGAAGCGCCGACAATCGGCTCCCTCATCCGTTCTTTTAAGAAAAAGGGATATTCACATATTTTTGTCATGGACGGAGGCAGTTCCGATGAGACAGTCCGGATTGCAGAGGCCGAAGGTGCCCGCGTCGCGATCCAGCAGGGAAAAGGAAAGGGCGCGGCCATCATCGAGGCCTTCGATCTGATCGATTTGCCCTACATCCTGATGCTCGACGGGGACGGAACATACGATCCCGAGGATGCGGATGAGATGCTGAGGCCCCTGCAAAACGGCGCCGACCATGTTATCGGCAACCGCCTCGCTCATCCCGAAAAAGGCGCGCTCACCGCACTGAACCATTTCGGCAATGAACTGATCAACTACCTCTTCAAGGTCTCCCACGGCCAGTACCTTTATGATATTCTTTCCGGGTACCGGGCTTTTTCAAAGAAAGCCATCTCGGAAATGCAGCTCTCGGAGCGTGGCTTTGAGATAGAGACCGAGATTGCCGTCGAAGCCGTCAGAAACCAGCAGAAGATCGACATTGTTCCGGTGCGATACGGCAAACGGCCGGGCACGGAGACAAAACTCCATCCCATCAAGGACGGGTTCAAGATCGCACGGACCATGTACCGGCTCGCAAAGATCAACAATCCTCTCTTCTATTTCGGGCTGATCGGGATCCTTATCCTCATCGGCGGCGGGCTGACCGGTGTCTACGTGGTCTTCGAATGGATCAACGGAATAGAGCGCATCCCGATGACGATCCTCACTCTTCTCCTCATCACGGTGGGATTCAATATCTTTATGTTCGGCGTGATCGCCGATATGCTGCTCACCTTCCACCGGGAGGTCATGCGGGAGCTGCACCGGAACCGGTAGTTCTGATAAACCGCTCGAATCCTTTTTTCAGGCCCTGTACTCACGTCGGAGCCAGATTATCCGGCATGCATGCTCGATTACGGACGTGAGCAGGTATGCCTGCACGAGTGTCTCTGCGGCGGCAAACGTGCCATGGCCGCGTGCAATGACCGCAGACGCGTGTGCCACCCCATCCGCGACACGCCATGCAAGCTCCTCTGTCCCGGGATCTCCCTCGACAACGGGGATTTCCGGGCAGAAGAGGATTCCCTCGCTGTCCTCCGGTAGGAGAGAGGACGCGGCATAGGAGAGCGCGATCGCGTGGGGAGGATGCCCGTGCACGACTGCGCCGTGCCGGGTTCGTCCATAGATTTCCCGGTGGACACGATACTCGCTCGATGCAGCCGCCGGAACTTCTCCTTCGTCCGGAACGAAGACGAGCCGTCCGGGTTCATCGAGAAACGCCCCGTTGCCGGTGACGTAAAAACCGCCCTCCGCCCGCACGCTCATGTTCCCGAAGTTGCCGGAGACCAGTCCTTCGGTCGTGAGCCGCCGCCCTATTCGAATGCATTCTTCAGTATACATGTTTCACACCGTTTTTTTCCACAGAATTGCTTGGCATATTCCACAAAGTATGCATGGCACCGCCGGTGGACCGCAGTGTCGGGGGGAAGGACCGCCTCGAACATGCGCTTGAGTGCGGCCCCTCGTTCCGGGATCCCCACGCACCCGCAGATGCGCTCCGTATAGGCATCGATGACAAAGACCGGCCTGTCCAGTGCATAACACAGGATGCTGTCGGCCGTCTCGGCGCCGATCCCGTTGACGGAGAGAAGACCCGCCCGGAGTTCCTCCGTCGGCCGCTTCCTCATTGCGTCCACACTGCCGTACCGATGCGTGATCCATTCCGCAAGTGCTGTGAGGCGCCGGGTCTTGACCCGGAAAAAACCCGTGCACCGCACCGCCTCCTCGATAACGGAGGAAGGGGCAGCGTGGATGCCCGCGATACTGCAGATTCCCTTCCGCCTGAGCGCATCAAGCGCTGCAGTGACATTTTCCCAGCGTGTCTGCTGCGTGAGCACCGCACCGATCATGACCTCTTCGGGTGTTCCCGGCCACCAGGCCAGGTCACCGAAGAGAGCGGATAATGCCCCGATGAGAGCCTCGCATTTACAGGAACCGGATGCCGACATCCTTCATCTTGTTGTACCGGGCGATATTCAGAAGCAGCGGAGTAATGCTTTCGACGATTGAAGAGACCGCCAGCGGTCCCGCATCAAAAGCACGGAGCTGAGACACCCCGTTCACCAGTGCCATCACCTCTTCCTTTGCCTCCTCGTCATCACCACAGACAGCCACGGAATAGTCAAGCTCTTCATCAAACGCCTGCCACCGGTTTGCGGCAATGTTATTGAACGCCGTCACGACACGTGCGCTCTCAGGGAGGAGGCTTTTAATCAGGAGCGCTGCGGATCCCTCGGCAGGAGGGTCATAGTAAAAATGTGCCGCTTTTGCGATCGGATTGACCGGGCTTACGACGATCTTCCCTTCAAACCCCGTGAGCGACGTGAGCGTAGGAATCACGTGCCTGAACGGGATTGCGAGAATAACCACCTCCGCATGATCCACGGCTTCCTGGTTGCACACGCCGCAGCACCTTGCGCACAGGCCGCGTTTTTGAAGCATTGAAACCGTGCACTCGCTGGATATGCAGGCTTTTTCCTCGTCACGCGAACCGATTGCCACATCATGGTGCACGGAGAGACGCATCGCCATGCCCTCACCGATCTCTCCGGTGCCGCCAACAATGCCTATCTTCACTTAATTCACCAGCGGGCGCAGATATGCCTCGAGTTCGTCGGCCCCGGTTACTCCCTCGAGCCGCTGCTTTACTTCGCCATTTTTGAGAATGATGAGTGTCGGCACCACACGGATCTGGCACCGGATCGTTATTTCCCGGTTCTTCGCCTCATCGACATCAAGCTCGCGAATCTCGACAAGGTCACCCATACGGGCTCTGACTTCTTCAAGAATCGGCCCCTGCCTTTTGCATGGTCCGCACCAAGTTGCGGAAAAGTCCAACAGTACCGGTTTCGACATCGCTGTTCCTCTCACCTGATATCGTGGAAAAACCTGATAAATATACTGTTTTCACAATCGCCGATCAAAAAGGCGGCGCTCTAAAAAAAGGATTACCGGGAAAGGATTCCCATGATGATCTTGCCGTACGCGGGCCGCGTGATAAGGACGCCGATGAGCACACCGAGAATGGTGATAATTGCAAATCCCTTCAACGTACTCAGATCCATCAGCGCGAGCGGAAGCATCGCGATAAAGGTCGTTGAAGCGGCTACGATGATAATGCCGAGAGCCCGGGCGAGGCGCTTGAGATAGAGGTTCGGCGACGGGACACGCCCTTCGAAAAGAACCTCGTCGGTAATCACCACAAGCTGATCGATGCCTGTACCGAGAACCGCGATCAGCCCCGCGATACTGGCAAGATCCAGCTGCTGGATATACCGCGCAATACCGAGCAGGATGATGATCTCGACAACATTCGTCCCGATCATCGGCAGCACGATCGACGGCTCACGGTACCGGAAGTACACCGTTACCCCGACGGCAAGCAGGGCAAGGAGTCCGGCGACGACCGACATTATCTTGAAGTACTCCCCGAGATTGGCGGGAACCGAGCCCGAACCCGCCACTTCGACATCCACCGGCAGTGCGCCGGCGCGAAGGTGGATCTCGAGCGCCTTCGCCTGTTCAAGGGCTGCCGCACCGCCTCCCGTGGAGGCGCTCAGCTGCCGGACGGGATAATTCTGTAGGTTAGACGCCAGATCCGGGGAGAGAGGCGCGCTGTAAACGATGACGTCGTCCAGCAGCATAATCAGTTCGTGGCTGTCGGGATCCCGCACCGCTCCGTAGGTGATCGCCGCCTCACGGAAGGCATCCGCTCCCGATTCGCTCAGGGTAAACCCGACCCCCCACTGGCCGCTCCCGGGCGGGGACTGGCTCGGCGTCGATACGCTCGTTATCATCTCCCCGAACAGCACGTGCTCGGTTGCGTTTCCTGTGGTCTGTATCCGAATCTCGAATTTACCCTGTTTTCCAACAATGTCCTGAGCCGTTGTGATGTCCTCTCCCGCGAGCTCTATACGGATGTAGCGTGTCACCCCTTCGAGGGCGGTGAGGGTATTGATGCGGGCATCGCGGGTCCCGAGCGTATTGACCTTTTCCTCGAGGATCAGTTTCACATCATCGGCGGTTGCCCCGGAAACACCCTGCGCGTAGGAGGTGATCGTCCCTCCCGCTTCGGCAAAGACCGGTTCGAGTTCCTCCCGGGTAAAGAATTTCCGGATTTCGATTCGATCGTCATCCACCAGGTACACTTCGGCATCGAGGCGGTTCCTGAGATCGGGAATGAATTCTTCGACAGGCACATCGCTCGAGAATCCGACGACTTCAGCCCTGAAGGCAAGCTGCAGCCATGCCCCTCCTTCAAGATCAAGCCCGAGCTGCAGGTTGCCGGTCAGTCCGGCATCCGGGTTGAAGGGAAGGAGGTAGATGCCCGCAACCGATGCGAATACGAGCACCACCATGACGATAACACGCCAGTCGGAGAGGATCTGGCGGAAAGCGTCCGTATTCATTTCGCACCCCCGCGTGTCACGTACCACTTCAGGAGACCCGCATTCAAGAGCCAGGTGTTCATCAGATCAACGACGAGGCCGAAGAGGAGCACCGTGGAAATTTCACGGATAATGATGATCTGCGCAAAGGCGGAGACGACAAACATCGCCGCCACGGCCGTCAGCGTCGTGGTGGTCATGATAAACCCGGTGCGGAACGCTCCCTCCAGTTTCTCCTTTATCTTTCCCTTTCGTTTCAGGAGGCGTGTGGTGAGGAGGATGTCGCTGTCCACCGAGTACCCGATCAGCATCAGGAGGGCGGCAGTAGTACCAAGCGACAGGCTGATGCCGAATGCGTCCATGAATGCCGCCGAAATCACGATGTCGGAAAATGCGGAGAGGACGACCGCAAATGACGGGATGAATGTCCGGAACGCGATAAAGACCACAACCGACATCCCGACGAAAGAGAAGAGCAGGGCAACAAGCGCCTGTCCCTGCAGGGTTTTTCCGAACGTTTCCCCTATCTGGTCGATCTTCGCATCAGGATACCGCGACTGGACCACCCCGGTAAGAGCCCTGAAGGTGTCGTCATCCATATATTCGAAGGTGATGTAGCGCCCGTTGTTTACGCTCTCACCGATGGAGACTAAGGGATAATCGGCGAAATAAAGGGCGATCTCTTCTCTGCTGTCATCCGTAAACACCGTCAGCGCCACGCCGCCCGCAAAATCGATGCCGGGATTGACCGGCATTCCCGTCGAAACGGTATTAAAGGCGAGAAAGGCACACGATAGAATAAGAATGGCGATGGGAAGGGCAACCATTGTCTTTGGTGCATATGAACCTATATCATAGGTGATAAATCCCATGTCTAATGATTTGTGCCCGGATGCTTAAATTGTTGGTATTCTGCGCTATCCAAAGCGACAGGCAGCCGCCTGCACGGGCGCCGGCATTCCCGCGCCCCGTCCCTTTCCGGAGAGATAAAAAATGATGCCTGTGACGGAATTGAAATAAAAACTTATAAATAAAATTCGGAAATACACCAGAATATGAGATCCCCGGCTGATCTTAGAAAGGAGATCGAGAGCCGTCTGCGGAGCTACCTGTCACGGGATAAAACCGGCATACGCCATGAAATCCTCAATATTTTCTTAAAAATCAAATCCCTGACCATTGCAGACGTTCATGACATCCTTCAGCAGCGGTTCGAGATCACCTACCAGTCCGTCGCATCGATGGTCGGGATTATTGCATCCAAAATCGGCATCCTTCGCGTCATCAGGACGAAAGACAATACAAATACGACGTACGAACTCCGGGACCAGTACCGCGATCTGGTCGTCCGGCTGATCGTGTCGTGCTGACCCGGATATTCCGGGGCACAACTGTTTTCTCCTCTTTCTTCATACATTTACAGAAGAATGCATACCGATATCGGGGATTCTCATCCTGTTCATGAAATTACACTGACTGACGAGGTTCGTTCTTTCGTCAGGGAGCGAAAGTGCGATTTTCGTATCTGTACCTCATGCGGCGGTCCGATTCTGCTCCCCACGACCGTGAAACCGCCGAAATCGTCGGATATGGAGATCTATGTGGACGATCAGATCATCTACGTCTCGGTCTTTCAGGCGCGGTACATCGATCACATTCACATGGGGATGATCCCCCGGTTCTTTGGGTACGAATGATGATGCCGCCATGCCACATACAGAACTGGACCACACGGCAGATATCCTGATCCGGGTGTGGGGACGAACCCTCGACGAGCTCTTCTCCGATGCCGCCGCCGCCATGGCCGCGGTGATGTTCGAGGACCGACGGGACGGGGGGATCGAGAGAACATTTTCCCTTACTGCCGACGATCCGGAAGCGCTGCTTCACGACCTCCTCTCGGAACTCCTGTTTCTCTCCGAAGTGGAAGGAATCGTGTTTTCCGACATCAAGGCACGCGTGGAGGGAGCCGTTGTGTACTGCACCGCGCGGGGAGAGACCTTTTCTCCCGAGCGCCACCGTGGGGGAACGGAGATTAAGGGCATCTCCTATTCGGGGCTGCGAATCATTAACACCGATGAAGGATATCAGGTAGACATAATCTTTGACGTGTGAGGTGAGGGTATGCACACAGGAATACGGAAGGTGGGAAACATGGAGTGGGAGGTTCCCGTGGGGTACGTGCCGGGCATGCGGGTGCCGGGTCGGTTCTACCTCTCCGACGATCTCGCAGGCTCTGTTGAGGAGGGGGCCGTCAGGCAGCTTGCAAATGTGGCCACCCTTCCCGGAATTGTGAAATACTCGCTCGCAATGCCCGACATCCACTGGGGATACGGTTTTCCTATCGGGGGAGTGGCGGCGTTTGATATGGAGCACGGCGTCATCTCACCGGGCGGCGTGGGCTTTGACATCAACTGCGGTGTACGGCTTATCGCCACCCCGCCCACGGAAAAGGACATCACACGGAAACGCGAACTGATCGAAGCGCTGTTCAGGACCATACCGACGGGTGTCGGAGCAAAGAGCACGCTGAAACTCTCCGCCCGGGATCTTCTGGATATGATGGACGAGGGGGCGTCGTGGGCGGTCAGGAACGGCTACGGACATGAAAACGATCTCGAACACTGCGAAGAGAACGGTTCTATGAAGGATGCATCCAGCGCAGACGTGAGCCAGAAGGCACGCCAGCGCGGCATGCCGCAATGCGGTACGCTCGGGTCGGGCAATCATTTCCTCGAGCTGCAGGTCGTTGCCGAGGTAACCGATGAACGGGCCGCTCGTGCATTCGGGATCGAAAAGGGGCAGATTTGCTGCATGATACACTGTGGCTCCCGCGGGCTCGGCCATCAGGTCTGCACGGATCACCTGAAAGTGCTCGAAAAGGCCACCGGTAACTACAACATACAGGTCCCCGACCGCCAGCTCGCATGCGCACCGGTCTCGAGTCCGGAGGGGAAGGCATATCTCGGCGCGATGGCGGCGGCGGCAAACTACGCGTGGGCAAACCGCCAGATGATCACCCATAACGCACGCGGCGTATTCGCCTCATTCTTCGGGCTGGAACACGAGGATATGCCGCTCGTGTACGATGTGGCCCATAATGTGGCGAAAATCGAGGATCACCGGGTTGACGGTCGATCCATGCGGCTTTGTGTCCACCGGAAGGGTGCCACCCGCGCGTTCGGCCCGGGATCGCGGGATATTCCCCGCGCCTATTCGGAAGAAGGACAGCCGGTCATTATCCCCGGCAGCATGGGGTCGTCCTCGTACCTCCTGAAAGGAACGGCAACCGCCATGGAAAAGACATTCGGAAGCACCTGCCACGGGGCCGGGCGCCTCATGAGCAGGACGCAGGCAAAAAAGAGCACGCGCGGTGCTGAGGTCCAGAAAATACTCGCAAAACAGGGCATCATTGTCAGGGCGACGAGCCAGGCCGTGATCGCCGAGGAAGCGCCCGAGGCCTACAAACCGAGCAGTGAGGTCGTGCGTGTCGTGCACGAAGCCGGCCTCTCGCTTACGGTGGCCCGGCTTGAACCGCTGGGGGTGATTAAAGGATGAAGTGCAGGGCTGCCCTTGCATGGGATTCGGATCTTGTCTTCACGCGCTTCATCGAGGACTGCGGCGTACCCTGCGAACTGGTCACGCCGCATATGCTTGCGGCGCCTTTTTACCGCGGATCCTTCGTCACGCTGGTAATTCCGACCGGGTTCGGCAATCCCGCCTTTTCAGGCCTTCTTCCCGCCCTGCGTGCATCACAGGGCCGCATAAAAAGGTTCGTCGAGCGGGGCGGCAATCTGCTCGTCTTCGGCGCCATGAGCCCGAACGAGAACGCATACGACTGGCTCCCCTTCCCCGTCCGGTACCACCATGAGTATTTCCGGGCGTCTGTCACTCCCGAAAACGGGAAAGAGGGACATATACTCGAGGATTTCGATTGCAGTGCCGTCGAATGCGACGGGCATTTTTCCGAATGCCATGGCAGCCGGGTGGTTGAGGCGGAAAACGGACGTACGCTTATGCTCAGGCACGGTCTCGGCAAGGGCACCGTATACGTGACGGCCATCCACGAATACCCGTCCCGCGGGTTTATCCGGTCTTTCTGCACGGGCGATACGGAAACCTTATTTTAGGTGAGAAATGACAGACATGTGAGGATATTCCGATGGACCAGTTTGTAATCTCTGCCGGCTCCGGACCTCATGATTTCCTGCCTGTTGTCATGGCGCTTCACGAGCTTTTAAACCGCCTTCCGGTTACCGCCCGTTCTCTCATGTACCCGGGTGTGCGGATTGAGAACGGCAGGGTGATCGATGAGGCATATTCCGGCCCGGCACTCGAAGAAGCCATCAGGAATAATTCGATAGTCAGAGCCACACCGTCGGCCGGTGCATACAGGAATGTGCCGGTCGTTGTCGCCCCCCTTCGAAACGGCACGGGGGAGGCAATCGGGGCGATTGGCGTCGTCGATATGACCGGTATCTTTGATCTGGCTACACTCATGGAGCACCAGTCCGATATCATCAGACAGGTCTGCGGCACGGATCCCTGCCCGCTCCCTTCCGAAGCAATCGATGCCAAAAGGTAGTTGCCATGAATGAAACATCCCTTAAAGTCCTCTCCATTCTCGAAGAGGCAGATGGATCGATATCGGGTGAGACGATCAGCACCCGTCTGGGTGTGAGCAGGTCTGCTGTCTGGAAACATATCAGGGAACTCAGGGAGTGGGGATACGAGATCAACGCCTCGCGTCAGAAAGGGTACCGGCTGGAAGCGGCAACCAGCCGCCTGCTGCCCCATGAGATCAGTAAACTCCTGAAAACACGCTTCATCGGACGGGACATCCGGTATCACAGGAGCACGGCATCCACGACATGGGTGGCAAAGGATCTCTGCTCCCGTGGCGATCCGGCAGCCTTAAACGGCACGGTCATCGTCGCCGAAGAACAGACGGGAGGAATCGGCCGTCTCGGGCGTGCGTGGGTCTCTCCTTCGGGAGGGATCTGGTTCACCATCATTCTCACCCCCGACATCCCGATAGACCACCTGTTTATGATCACGATGGCGGGATCCATCGCAGTGGCACGGGCGATCAGGAAGGAATACGATATCGGGGCGCTCATCAAGTGGCCGAACGACATCTATATCGGGGACAAGAAGGTCTCGGGCCTGCTGCTTGAACTTTCCGCAGAGGCGGATACGGTGCATTACTGCCTGCTCGGAATCGGTATCGACGCAAACATCGATCCTACACACCTTCCGAACGAATTCGCAAACACCATCACCTCGATCTCCGCGGAAACGGGGTTCGAGATTGACCGACGCGCCCTGCTGGCCCGGGTGCTGCGCGAATTCGAACAACGCTACCTTCTTCTCGAAAGCGAGGAGTACGAATCACTTCTCAGGGAATGGAAGAGCCTCTCACTCACCCTCGACCACCGCGTCCACGTGCGCACGCTCAGAAAAAGCGTGGAGGGAGAGGCAATCGACATCGATAACCACGGGGCGCTCCTCATCAGGAAGGACAACGGCAGGGTGGAGCGGGTCATCGCAGGCGACTGCAACCACACCTGATATCTTTTTCGTGTCAACCGCGAAATATAATCGGGTTGACAGAGATGTTCGGCAACGAGACGCGGACCTTTCTCCTGACACGGAGCGCCACCTTCATCGCATTGATCACCGCCGGGGCGTGGATTTCGATTCCTTTCGTACCTGTTCCCCTCACCCTGCAGACATTCTTTGTTCTTCTCGCCGGGGTGGTGATGAAGCGGTACGCCGCCGTGCCTGCCGTCTGCTATCTTGTGCTCGGCTCACTCGGCATTCCGGTATTTCACAACGGGCTTGCCGGGATCGGCGTGCTGCTCGGGCCGACGGGTGGCTATCTTCTCGGTTTTATCCCTGCCGCCGTCATTGTCGGCCTTGCCTACGAAACTGACAGGCGTGCGATACGTGCAGCGGGCATCGCGCTCGGAAGCGCCGCAATTCTCGGGTGCGGTGTTCTCTGGCTCGCAGGTTCGACGCCGCTTTCCGCCGGTACGGCATTCATGGTCGGTGCCGTCCCTTTTCTGCCCGGCGATGCGGTGAAATCGGCAGCAGGCTACCTGATTGCGGAACGACTCGAATGATCGAACTGCAGGCGCTCAGGCATAAAATTCTCGACATCCCCGCTCTATCGATACCGGA
Organism: Methanoculleus sp. SDB; assembly: GCA_001412355.1. Classification (NCBI taxonomy): domain Archaea; kingdom Methanobacteriati; phylum Methanobacteriota; class Methanomicrobia; order Methanomicrobiales; family Methanomicrobiaceae; genus Methanoculleus; species Methanoculleus sp. SDB. The sequence goes on along the minus strand of LKUD01000086.1, from coordinate 6,572 downwards.
AGGGCACTGTATGGTCATCGGCCCGAACGGTGCCGGGAAATCCACTCTGCTGGAGCTCTGCGCCGGCATGCAGGTACCTGCGGGCGGGACGGTCAGCGTGTCAGGGACAGACCCGCGCCGGTGCACCGTCGGATGGGTCTCGGAATTCACGGACCGGACCGTGGTGTTCGACCGGGTCTTCGACGAGATCGCCTCGCCCCTGCGGTTTGCGCACCGGCCCTGCGGCGAGATCGACACCCGGGTCAGGGAAACGGCGGCGTTGATCGGTATCGGTCATCTCCTCGCGGCATCGACGCAGGAGATCTCCGGGGGGGAGAAGACGCTCGTCGCCCTCGCAACCGCCGTGATCGCATCGCCGCCCCTCTTGGTGCTTGACGACCCGGATACGCACTGTGACGCGCGCACGGCACGGCATGTGCAGCAGGTGCTCGGACGCCTCCCGATCCCGCACATCCTTCAGTGCACGCAGGACATGGACACCGCCATCGGTGCAGACACCGTGCTGTACATGGAGAAGGGACGGGTTGTCCACGCCGGCACCCCGCAGGAGGTCTTTTCCCGCCTTGCATCGTCGTGCTTCTACCCGGAGTGCTGGAGGAACGGGCCGTGCGCCTGATCTGCTCGGGTGTGAGGCGGAGGACGGGAACGTTCCTTCTGAGCGCCGACGCCGTATTTATTCCCGGCATCCACCTCATTACCGGTCGCGTCGGCAGCGGCAAATCGTCGCTTTCACGGGTGCTTGCCGGCCTCGAACACCCCGATGCGGGGGCTGTCAGGGCGGAAGGGATCTGCCGGACAATGCTCTCGATGCAGTTTCCCGAGTACCATGTCACCGCCCCGACGGTTGCAGGCGAAATCCGGTCGTGGGGCCTCTCCCCGGACGTCATCCTCCCCGAGACGGCCCTTTCGGGCCGTGAACGCGACCATCCGCTCCGCCTGAGCCGGGGCGAGCTAAAACGGCTTCATCTCGCCTGCGTGCTGTCGAAACCGTACGATCTGCTGATACTTGACGAACCGTTCAGTGCACTCGACTGTCGTATGAAGGCGCGTCTCTGTCGCCGCCTCGAAACAGCGGAAAACGGGATTACCATCATCCTGACCCACGAGCCGCTCTGGCTGCCGAAAACCGATATGCTCTGGGAGATGGACGGCGGAACACTCCGCTGCCTCGGCCCCATACCGGAGGCGCTCCTGTCATGGGAGGATGCCCCGGCACCGATCCGATCGGTGATCGAGAGGGGGCACCTGCCCGCAAACATCAGACCCGCGGACATCAGGGAGGCACGATGCAGGATCCGCGGCTGAGACTGTTCTCGGTTTTCGCTCTCTCGCTGGCCGCCTTCGCGTCTGATGCGGGCGCACTTCTGGCGATACTCTGGTGGGCCGCCGTTGCGCTCCGGCACCGCACTTCTGTTCCCGGGCGGGCGGGAGGCGCGATCTGGATCATGGTTCTCGCTGTCGCCGCCGGCATTCAGGTGACCGGAGGAAACGGCCTTTCGTACCTGCTCCGGATGACCGCCATTCTCATCATTGCCGGCTGGGCGTACCGCGGGCAGCACGGGGGGGACGTGCTGGATGTCGCAGTCTGGGCGGGGGGCAGGCATACGGGATTCGAGGCGGGGCTTCTCGCCGAGCTTGCCGTGCAGGCGCTCAGGCTGATGGAGCAGGATATCGCGCACATGAAAACCGCCCTCCGCCTGAAGGGGATGAACTGGAGCGTGTCTTCCGCCCTGTCGATGGCTCAGACACTTCTCATCACCCAGCTGCACAGGTCCGATGATCAGGCGCTCATTCTCGCCCGGCGCGGCTACCGGCACGGAGGAACGCTCTGCCCCGTATTCGCCTCCCCTTTAAAGGATAAAATCGCTGCGTTTTGTGCATTCTCCGTTCTGCTGGTCGCACTTGGACAGTTCGTGATATTTTTATAGTTATACAGTGAGTTTTCTAGAGGCTTTATCGCATAATTTCCTTCAGCCCCCACAGGTGTTTTCAATGCATGCAATACATTCCGTCCGTATAACCGATACAACGCTGAGGGATGCGCATCAGTCGCTTATTGCAACACGGCTGAAGACGGAGGATATGATACCGATTGCACGGGCAATCGATAATATCGGATTCTATTCAGTAGAGGCATGGGGCGGCGCGACCTTTGACAGCTGCATCAGGTACTTAAACGACGATCCCTGGGAACGGCTCAGGTCCCTGCACGGTGAGCTTGTCAAGACGCCCATCCAGATGCTTCTCAGGGGGCAGAACCTCGTCGGGTACCGGCATTACCCCGACGATGTCGTCGAAAAATTCGTCGAAGCGGCAGCAAGAAACGGCGTATCGATCTTCCGGGTGTTCGATGCGCTCAACGACACGCGGAACATGAAAAAGGCGATGGATGTCGTCAAGGATATCGGGTCGCACCTCCAGGGAACGATCTGCTACACGACAAGCCCCGTCCATTCCGTGGAGACATTCATCGACATGGCCCGCGATCTCTATGCGATGGACTGCGAGTCGATCTGCATCAAGGATATGGCCGGCCTGATCATGCCCGGCGCGGCCCGCGATCTCATTACCGGAATCAAGGCGGAGATGGACATCCTTGTCGACCTCCACAGCCATTCGACGAGCGGCATCTCCCCGATGAGTTACCAGGCGGCGATCGAAGCGGGAGTGGATATCCTGGATACCGCCATGTCGCCCTTCGCCCTCGGGACGTCCCAGCCCCCGACGGAGAGCGTGGTTGCCAGCCTGATCGGGACACCGCATGACACCGGAATCGACCTCATGGCTCTGCGGGAGGTGCGGAACCTGGTGCTGGAGATGCGCCGGAAGTACGAAGGGCTCATCGACCCCATCTCAGAACGGGTCGACAGCGACGTTCTCATCTACCAGCTTCCGGGCGGGATGATCTCGAACCTTGTCTCACAGCTTAAAGAACAGGATGCACTGGATAAAATGGAGGCCGTGCTGACCGAAATCCCGCACGTGCGCGAGGATCTCGGGTATCCCCCGCTCGTCACCCCAACGAGCCAGATCGTCGGTACGCAGGCCGTCCTGAACGTGCTTATCGGTGGAGAACGTTATAAGAACGTGACCAAGGAGGTCAAGGACTACGTGCGGGGGCTGTACGGCAGGCCTCCCCGGCCCATTTCCACGGATATCCGTCGGCTGATCATCGGCGACGAGGAGCCCTTTACCGGCAGGCCGGCCGACCTCCTCGAACCCATCTATGAAAAGAGCGCGGAAGAGGCGCGGAAGGCAGGGCTCGTCAGGAAAGACGAGGATATCCTTACCCTCATCCTCTACCCGGCAATCGCCCCGTCGTTTTTGAAAGGAGAGCGGATCCCCGAGGTCCTCCCCAGAAAGGAGAGCCGCACCACTTCATCCGCGGAGATTCCCAGCTTCATGGAGGTGGAGGTGGACGGGGAGCTCTTTGCGGTGCGTATCGTGTCCGTTGAAGGGAGCGCCGTGCAAACCGGGGGGAAAGCCGGTTCAACGATTCCTCACGAGGACATCGAGGGCGGCGTCAAGAGCAACATGCAGGGCATGGTGCTGAAAGTGCTGGTCAGGCGCGGTGCCGAGGTGAAGAAGGGCGAGCAGCTCCTTGTGCTCGAGGCCATGAAGATGGAGAATCCCGTCGTGAGCCCGCGTGACGGCACGGTCGAGGAGATCTTTGTGGATGCAGGAGATGTCGTGCAAAACGGAGACGTCCTGCTGGTGATCAAATGAGGTATTTCGAAAAGATTTTGATCGCAAACCGCGGCGAGATCGCCATCAGGGTCATGCGGGCATGCCGCGAACTCGACATCGAGACGGTGGCGATATATTCAGACCCCGACAGGAACTCGCTCCACGTGAAATATGCGGATGAGGCGTTCAACGTGGGGGAAGCGCACCCCCGGAAGAGCTACCTCAATATGGAGCGAATCATCGATATCGCGGAAAAATCCGGTGCCGAGGCGATCCACCCGGGGTACGGCTTCCTCGCCGAAAACCACCATTTCGCCCACCTCTGCGAAGGCGAGGGCATCACCTTCATCGGCCCCTCCGGAAAGACGATCGAAGCGATGGGGAGCAAGCTCGGAAGCAAGCACATGATGGAGGAGGCGGGGGTGCCGGTGCTCCCCTATACCCCGGACGGGGTCACGTCCGCCGACGACGCGAAGAAGATTGCGGCTGAGATCGGATACCCGGTCATCGTGAAGGCGAGCTCGGGTGGAGGCGGCATCGGAATGCAGATCGTCGAGTCCGAGGAGGGGCTCGAGGAGGCGATCTCGAAGGGAATGCGCATCGCGGAGTCCGCCTTCGGGGATGCCACCATTTTTATCGAGAAGTACCTCGTCAAACCCCGCCATATCGAGTTTCAGGTCCTCGCCGATGCATACGGGAACCGCATTCACCTCTTCGACCGCGAGTGCTCGATCCAGCGGCGCCACCAGAAACTCGTCGAAGAGGCGCCCTGTCCGATCATGACCCCTGATCTCCGGGAGCGGATGGCGGCGTCCGCCCTCACCGTCGCCCGGGTCTCGGATTATACGAACGCGGGCACGGTTGAATTCCTGTACGCGGACGGCAACTACTACTTCATGGAGATGAACACCCGCCTGCAGGTGGAGCACACGGTCACCGAGGCGATTACCGGCGTCGATATCGTGCGGCGGCAGATCGCGATTGCGGCGGGCGAGGAGCTGACGCTTTCGCAGGACGACGTGAACATCCGGGGCCATGCGATCGAGTGCCGTATCAATGCCGAGGACCCGCTCAACAACTTCACCGCCGACCCGGGAAAGATCGTCCGGTACCGGTCACCGGGCGGCCCGGGGATCCGCGTCGATTCGGGCATTCACATGGGCTACTCGATTCCCCCCCATTACGATTCCATGATCTCGAAGCTCTGCGGCCACGGTGCGGACAGGATGGAGACGATCGAGAAGATGCGCCGCGCCATCTACGAGTACGTCATCATCGGCGTAAAGACGACCCTGCCCCTCCACCATGCGATCATGAGCAACTCCCACTTCATCGCGGGGAACACCCACACGCATTTCCTGCAGGAAGAGCACATCCAGAGAAGCCTGAACCGCTTCCTCAGGGAGGAGGAGACCCGGATGAAGACGCTCGCCGCGTCCCTCCGCCACGGCAAGGCCGTCGCGGCCATCTCCGCCGCAGTCAACGTATACGTGCAGAAAAGCACGGAACGAGACGAATAGAGGCGGCGGGGCCGGGTACCCAAGGGAAAGCCAACAGCCTGCGTATCAGAACATTTATGTCCGCCCCCACCCTTTTTGTAATGCACATTCGTGTGCACTTTCCGCGCTGCGGTGGCCTAGTAGGTTAGGGCGCCAGACTCATAGGGTTTTTGAGCAAAAGGAACGGGGCGTCTCTGATCTGAGACATCTGGAGATCGTGGGTTCGGATCCCACCCGCAGCACTCTTACGGGATGTTTGTATTCCAATTTTGAAACGGAGCCGTTTCCTTTGAGATTGCTAATTTTACAATCACGGTAAATTTTTGTAAATTTCCTTTTCCGCGTGCGCCGGCCATGATTTCTTTCTCGGATCGTCTGCGCGGTATGCTTCCATGAGATAGCACCGGCGAGGGTTGCCAAGCCAGGTCAAAGGCGCTGGGTTCAGGGCCCAGTCTCGTAGAAGTTCGCCGGTTCGAATCTTTACAACCTCTCATATATGATCATCATTAAGACTTAAATAATAAATAATTATAAATCAATATAATTAAAAACAATAAACACATTGCAACCAACCCAAATCCCGATATTATATCTTTTCTAGTGAAGACAATAATGAAATCATATTTCTTCTTAAAAAAGTCAAAAAAGGAGGCCACAAATCTCGGCTCATCATAATAATATTCAAAATATTCAATATTTTCTTTTTTAATTGCTTTCCAACGCGTATAATCGTTTTTTGTTCCAAAAATATGAAATCTTTTGTTTCACAAATTATATTAGAAAAATCATTTTCATTTTCATTTCCAATCTTTACTTTTATCCCAAACTTATTGGCAGCCCGACAAAGAAATCCGGCATATTGAACCAAGAAATAAGATATCGATATCAATAGTGATATCATTACAAAAAAAGAATAATATTTAAGAAATGAATCCCACATATTTGATTCAACAACACCAAGACGAATAGATATTTTCAATAAATAATTAGCTAGAAAAAAAAGAGGTATGAAGAAAATAGAAATGAATATAACTACTGTGAAAATTGCATTTGAGATTTAATGAAATATCACTTCAATACTGGTATTGTACGTAGGAGGTATACCGTTATATTGGCCTCGAGTAAACTCTTCATATATAATAAATCCAATTATTGCTATAATTAACACTAATATTGTTGAATTCAGGGAAGTGTACTCATTCTGCTGTAAATTCTGCCCTCGTATCCTGACATACCATCACCTCTGATCCAGATAAATACTTCCGCCCTGTGATCCACTCCTCATTGATATCCATCAATATGGCTCCGGCGAGACGGAGGAGTGAATTGTCATTTGGAAACGCTCCTATTGGCCGGGATCGTCGTTTCAGTTCCTTATTGATCCGC
>LKUD01000085.1 GCA_001412355.1 Methanoculleus sp. SDB | reverse complement strand
GGTCTAATCACATCAAAAAAAGATTCCTTAAGATCGATAATAATGGGTTTAATTTCAATCCATTCGATCTCAATTTTAATATGTTTTAGTTGTGGTGTTTGATCCCCGGAGTGATTGAGATAATTTGGAAAATTGTCCAGAGATCCTAGTATTAAATCAATCGCAAATTCATCGTCGCTATCTCTCTCTAAAAATGCAATCTCTTTCTTGCCAGAATTTCTTGCAAAGACGCGCAAACCTACGAATTCTTGTTCTAATGATATTGGGATGATTTCTGAATTTGTTGCAATGTCCATTACTTGACGAATTTTCCGAGCTTTATATGGTTGGTATATCTCTTCAACATGCCACCAAGTCTGCAAATATTCAATTATTTTATTATCTTCTGGGTCATCATTCACAAATTATTTGTGATCTAAAATACATTTAATCATTTCGAAGATTCTTGAATGTCAGAATTCACAATAGGGAAATCAAAAAGACGAGACGGACTACACTAAAGCGAAGAGAAGTCTTTTATATTCTTATGTGCTTTATATCTAGAGTAAATAATCATGATGCGATGTAAACATCCGCTTGGCCTAATAAAATGGAAAACAGATAGAATCCGTTTGATTGGATCCGCGGACATTAGGGTAGATTTCGAAAAGAATCGAGACTACTTAACAGAGATATCCAACGGCAAGTTTGTCCAAGCCAAGTAGTGGGAATATCTTCTATCCCCCACGTGGTTTTATTCATTCTGAAAGAGATGATAGTGCCAATCTGGGGTTGTGATAGCAGTATTACTACATATTTTCCAGAGTATTTTGCCGGTCGTCGCGAACTGCCATATTCTCCCGCTGTTTCTTCGCCGGCAGGGCCGGCTGTATCGAGAGAAACATCCGGTCCGCCTCTTCTGATAACCGGAGCAGCGCCTCGTCCGGTGTAAGCGCGATCACCCGCACGGCCGCTCCCCGCTCGTGTGCCTGCATCCGGCAGGCCTCGACGAACCGGCGGCAGCTCTCCTCCTCTTCTTCGAGCATTCCGGGGAAATATTCGATGAGGATCATCCGGGCCGCCGTCTCTTCGAGTATTCCGCAGATTTCAGACAGCGTCCGGATCTCCTGGTGCCTGACAAGGAAGTAAAACGGGCCGAGTGCGGGCAGGACATCGGGGGCGTTCCTGCAGAGGTAGAGCGGCGGCTCCTTCTGTTGTGAAACGGCCCGTTCGAGCCCGGACCTGAGCGCGTGCTCCGGGGCGATAAGGACGGCGAAGCTCGACGAATAGTGCGTGAATGAGTACGGGATCCAGAACGGCATCATACCCTGATGATCGATCGGGGAGATGAAGGTTGGATGTGCGGGGAGCGAAACTATGCGGACGACGGCCTTCACTTTCACGAACCACGGGGACCTCGCCTAAATATGCCCCTTCCGACGTTTTTGTCATGATGAACCATATCCTCCGGGCCGACCAGACCCTCTTCCGCGACCGGGACGTCTTCGAGATCGACCACATGCCCGACGAGTTCCCGTTCAGGGATGCGCAGTTAAAGGAGCTCGCCTTCGCGATCAGGCCCGTGCTCCACGGCTCCCGGCCGCTGAACACGGTGCTCCGGGGGCTGCCGGGCACCGGGAAGACGACGAGTGTTAAGCGGCTCTTCGCCGAAGTCGGGGAGACGACCCGGCGGGTGGTGCCGGTGTACGTGAACTGCCAGAACGACCGGACGCTCTTTGCGGTATTCGCCACGATCTTCGCCCGGCTCTTCGGCCACATCCCGCCCACCACCGGGATCGCGTTCAAGCGGATCATGCACGAGATCGGAAAAGAGCTTGCCCGGAGCCGCCGGGTGCTGGTCGTCTGCCTGGACGACGCAAACTACCTGCTGCACGATCACGTCCTCAACACGGTGCTCTACTCGATTCTCCGGCTCTACGAGGAGTATCCCGGGGCCCGGGCAGGCGTGATCGCGACGCTCTCCACGATGGACACGGACTTTTCACGGGAGCTCGACGGGGCGGTGATGTCGGTCTTTTGCCCGAACGAGCTCTACTTCTCCCCCTACGATGAGGAAGAGATACGGGAGATCCTCCTGTGCCGGGCGCGGCAGGGGCTTTTTCCGGGTGTCCTTTCCGGTGCGATGCTGGACCTCGTCGTCCGGCAGACGATGCGCTGCGGGGATCTCCGGGTCGGCCTCGAGCTGGTGAAGCAGGCGGTGATCGCCGCCGAGCGGGACGCGAGAAAGGAGGTGGTCCGGGAGGACGTGTGTGCGGCCTTTGCGGTCGCGAAGCACGTACATCTCGCGGCGACGGTGAAGACGCTCACCGCGGAGGAGCGGCTGCTGCTCCGGCTCCTCGCGGAGCTGAGCCGGGACGGCGGGGTGGAGATGGCCTCCGGGGCGGTGTATGCGGCGGTGAAGGAGCGGATGCCGATGAGCTACACGCTCTTTTACGAGCGGGTGAGGAAGCTTGACGAGCTGCGGCTGATTGATGTGCACCGGCGGCCCGGCCGGGGGAGGACGCGGGAGATTGTGCTGCGGTACGGGCCCGAGGAGGTGATGGAGGCGTGCGGGTGATCTGTGATTCATGGGGGACGGCTGTACGTACTCCGGTCCCGGCGACGTCGTTTGTGTATATCGAACCCCCGATCCGATATACGCAACGACGTTTGTGTGTACCAGAGTATCCATAAACAATACCGGAGGAACAATTGCGGGTCGCCTGCAATCCACAACGAAACTTGTGGGACACCAAATGCGTTTTCATGTCCCACAAAATATGTTGTGCGACACTGGCGGGTGACAACGATATACTCTCTTCTTCGAGCGGGTGAGGTAGCTCGGACGAACTGCGGCTGATCGGCTGACAGTGCGGATGGGCGAGCCTGCCTACCTGCCCGGCCCGGATGTGATCGAGATGCTGGGGATGGAGCGGTTCGAGGGCCCTGAGACTTACTACGCGGCCTTCTTCCACGAACTCATCCACTGGACTGGGCACGCCACCCGCCTGAAGCGGCCGGGCATCACCGGCCCCATCCAGTTCGGGAGCGAAGGATACAGCCGCGAGGAACTGACGGCCGAGATGGGTGCCGCCTTCGTCTGCACGATGTGTGAAATCGCTCTCCCGATGCTCGACAACTCGGCCGCCTACATCGCAGGATGGCTCTGGCACATTCGGGACGGTTCGGCAGCCGATGTGATTGGTTGATACATTGATGCTCTATCTCTACGAAGACGCCGATCTCGCGGTGGAAGAGCAAAAGACCCTCTACCGCCTGCTGGAAGAGGGAGCAATCGACCGGGAGACACTGAACCAGCGGCTGAAGCGTGCCGACAGGATCCTGATCCTCTCCTCGATCACGGCACCCCCGCAGGAGATCTACGACCTCTATAAGTCCCGAAACCTGGTCGAGAACCATTTCGCCGCGTTTAAGAGCCTGATCCAGGCCGACAAACTCTATCTCCGGGACGCTACGGCTGTCTTCGGCCACATCTTTATCAGGTTCCTCTGCCTCTACCTCTACTGCCGGATCCTGAACCGGATCAAGCAGGCGGGGCTGTCGGCGCACCTCTCACCGCAAGGACTCTTCCTGAAACTTTCAAAGGTATATTCAGTGATCTATGAGGAGGAGAAACGAATGACCGAGATCCCAAAGCAGGTGCGGGGGATCGCCGAGAAACTCAAACTCGATATATTCCCTAATACGTGAGGAGTTGGGAATCTATTATTTTTGCGTAGGCACCATAAACAGCCTTTACAATGACCTTTGCCTCATCTGCGGTGTTATATCTGCCATAAGAAATGCGGATCGCCGACTTCGCCTGCTGTTCGGATAGGCCTAACGCAAGAAGCACATGCGACGGCTCGTCTTTGCCAGAGGAACAAGCTGAACTCGTGGACACGCAAATACCTTTCAAATCAAGTAGATGCATAAGCGACTCACCTGAAATGCCATTAAAACCGAGATTGACTATGCCGGGTAGACGGAATTTGGTATCTCCATTGACCCTAACAGAGGGTATTTTTTCTTTTATACCTTCTACTGTAAATTCAACCATTGATCTTAATCGCTTTGCCTCCTCAGCCATTTCGCTAATACTTTCCTCGATGGAGAAACCCGCCGATACTATTCCTGCAACATTTTCTGTTCCGGCGCGAAGCCCGCGCTCTTGTTCGCCACCGAATACCAACGGTGGCAGATTTAAGCCTGACCGCTTGTACAGGATACCCGTTCCTTTAGCCCCATTGAACTTATGGGCAGAGGCGGTTAAGAAGTCGACTCGTAGATCATTAACATCGACAGGAATGTGACCGACGGCTTGCACAGCATCGGTATGGAACAGGATGTCTTGCCCTTTAAGGAAGGCACCAATCTGGGCAATCGGTTGAATCGTTCCGATTTCGTTATTGGCAAGCATAATCGATACCAGTTTTGTGTTATGCTTTATTGCCGCCTCAACATCCTCGATCGAAACTCGTCCTTTATCATCGACAGGCAGGAAGGTAACCTCAACGCCGCCACCTTGTTCAAGCGCACGGCAAGTGTTCAGGACAGAGTGGTGTTCAATAGCTGAGGTTATGATGTGAATCGACTCGTTGCGGTAAGTTTCTGCAACACAGAGAAGTACCCAACTGTTCGCTTCCGACCCACCGGAGGTAAATGTGATTTCTGACGCCTCTGCGCCGATGGCCGCCGCAACTTGTTTCCGAGCATGCTCTATGGCTCGTTTGGATTTTGCCCCAAGTGAATACTGGCTGGATGCGTTTCCGTATTGTTCTCGTAAAAACGGAAGCATCTGCTCAAATGCTCGGTCGGAAATCCGTGTTGTCGCGGCATTATCAGCATAAATCACGATATCATTACCTCAGAATTGTTTGCATCCTTGCTCCTTAAATTCCTCAACCTTGGCGAGCAAGAACTCAGTGTCTACTTCCAAATACTCAGCAAGGCAATCAAGGCAATAAAATCGCCTGGAGTTCTTATCGAGCAATTTTTTGGTTAGCCCGATTTCGTTTTTGCTCAGGGCTTCTTTCCCGCATACATAACAATTTTTCTTTTCCACACAATTACCCCACTTCTTCAGGGTCAGGTCTGACGCTGAACGCCGGGATGTCTTTCCCTCGATACTCCACATCGAGCTTTCCCAACTGGTACATAATTGTATCCCTCATCTTTCGCGCTCTGTCGAGACAATAACGCCTGAACTCGCGGGCAGTTATGTCGTTTGCGCTACGGACATGCGGGAACAGCAATTTTAAATATGCCGTGGCAATGCGCTTGACCGCCTCAGTATCGCGGGTATCTGCCGCTTCAGGAACTTCGATTAGCTCATCTACGATAGCGCGATAACTCATATCGTCCCGTAGTTCGTGCATAATCGAGCAGAAGTATTCGGAATTCAACGCCCACCCAGCAATCTTGAGGTCGTCGTTCATTCGTGGAATATTCCAGCCCTTAATAAAGCCATGGAAACGCTCTATCAAAGCTGATTCGTGGAAGACGGACGGCAATTCCTCAAACATATTGCCGAAGCCGTCCTCATCCATCGTTTCTTTTTTGATGTTGCCACAGAGGATTACACCTGCCTCAGCAGTCCCCTCATAGTTGCCGACAGTGAAAATTCCCGATTCAAGGTAACCTTTCAAAGCGGCGCGCATTTCGTCCACATTTGTGAATGAAATGGTTTGCACTTCGTCAAGAGTTATGAAGTCGTTGCCGAACACCAAGCCCTCAGCACGCTTATTCTGGTCATAGAACATTTTCGCGCGGCTCATAACGCCACCGCTCGAAAGCCATCCGAAGCGGCTAACACGACCAAATAGATATGACTTACCAGTTCCTTTGGGGGCAAGTTCGATGAGGTTCAGCCTCTTTTCAACGAATGGCAGCAAGCGGGTAAGCATCGTGAGTTTCTGTTCCTCATCGCCGAGATAACCGCTTGCATTGTAGTCTACTGCGCCAAGCAGGACATCAATCCACTCCGCCGTGGTAAACTCACGTCGCGCGTCCTTGTAGTAGTCTATATCAATCATGTAGGGGCAGAAGGTCTTAAAAGCCGTCAGCTTGATTTTGCCCCTGTTTGCGCCCTTTGCCTTGTTTTTTGAAAACGCCATGTCGTAGTCATCGGGTGGACGATAGCCAAGTTCGACCATTCCCCAAGTCTCGCGGCTGCGTACCAAGTCATCCTTACAGGTTTGCCAAACGGAGTCCTCTATGATGGTGTCCTTACTCGTCAGCCCGAAATCGGGCAATGCAAACGACACCCCCCCAGTCTTGATGTCGATATCAACCGACACCTTGGCAAGGAACTTCGCCCGCTCGTGTTCAATTACCACCTGATTCTTTATAGCAGTCCAGTCATCTTTGCGCGGTAAGTAAGTCCGCACAAAGCGAAGCAATTCGTCGGAGTCGAAGTGACCGTTCTCGTCCTCGAATTTCTTCAAGAGCCAATCACGCATAAAAGAAGGCAGGCTCAGAGCGGAGAAGAAGTTGCTTTTCTTGAGGTCCTTATACACGACCATTTCGTCAAAGCAATTTCTCAGTTTATCATTCATCTATGGCACCTCCTAAAACAAGTCATCAAAAGCGTCATTGACTTTACCGCTCTTGCCTTGCGCCTTAATCATAATATTACCAATCAGGTTGTCGCCTGCGTAAACCTCCGCAGGATATTCGCCGGCCCGTTTTGTGTCGGGCAGCTTTACGGAGTAGTGATTTTCATCTATCTGTGAGGCCGAATTGGGCTTCCCATTTAGAACAACGGAAACACCTTGTACCGGCGAGTTAAAGAACAGATTAATCTCCGTGCCGGTGCGGAAATCTACAGTCACGACTTCATCGACCAGTTTGACCGTTACGCTTCCATCTCTCAACGATAATTCGATAATAGGAACGACAACCTCTTCTAATGATGCCCCGCCGTGAACTTCCACATTCGCCGCGCGACTTCCCTTGAAGCGACCGTAATCAGCAAGCACGAGATATCCGTTCTCCTCTGCGACAAACGGAATGTCATAAGGCTGGAACAGCTTACAGCAGCGACCCGAATGTTCGCCTGTGGTGTCGGTATCGTACTTTTCCTCTTTACGCCGCAAAACAGCAAGCCGTGATGCGCCGTGGTCGCTTACAATCAGAAAGCGTTTACAATGCCTAAGCGCAAGTTTCGTAGCCGCCTTGTCAATCATTGCCGCTATGATATCCAACTCTTTAGCAAGGTGGATAGGCAGTTTATTATTGGTGAAGTTATAACCGCCCTCGTCGCTGTGTTTAGTATTATCAAGTTCATTGTTCTTTTCCTTAGGACCTTGCCACGCATCGAAAAAGTCGCGGTTGATAGATGTTATCGTCGGCAGTTCCGCACGGGCGATATAAACCCGAATTGATAGGCCACGTTTTTGAACTAGAGCTTCAATTAAACCTAAGTATTCAACGCCGAGTGAATCGAGCCAATACAGGAAAGTGTCACTCTTATCCACGCTGTCGATAATTTCGTTCCGCGTAGGCAGTCGGTTGAAGTTTCGTGTGCGGGCAAGTTCATCGACTTTCTCCAAAAAATCATTTTCAAGCTCGTTAGATAACTTTTGCCGTCTGTACGCCTCGAAATACTCAGTCAGCAAGTCCGCAAGTTCCGGGCTTTTAAAGATGTATTTTTTCAGATAAGCCGCCAACGCGGGATAAATACTATCAAGTTCCGGAATTAAGCCGTTTTGTGAAAGCCAAGCGATAATTTCTTCGCGCTCCACCCTTGTACCGTCAGTCAGCTTATAAATGCTTTCAGACATCACGTGCCGACTGTTCACCACGAAGTCTGCGATATCCGACTCAGGGAACTTTTCAACTAGAGCTTTACGCTCCCGATAAAATGATGAAAACCGTTTGTCGGTATGCGGGATTTCAATAATTGCGTTCAAAATGTTTGAAACGAAATCCTCAAAGCGACTCGTCTTATCCAGAACGAACCGAAGGTATCCATTCTGCAATGTGTCAGTCTTGCTCTTCAAACAGATAAAATAGAGCCAGTTGCAGTAATCGTTCCCTGCAATGCGAGTGTAGAAATCGGACTCCAGATTATTGCTAAGACCATTCTTCTCGAACACCTCATCGAGCGAACCGTTGCTCTGGTTGAGTTCTGTCAGCAACTCCGCCCAACGAGCGTCGCTTCCGCAGGAACGCGCCAAAGCAAAGCCCATTGTGGAGAATTTAATGCCATCATACGCATTGCTGATTTGGTGTACAGTGAATATTGCCTGATCGAGATTGACTACCGTATTCACGACAACACTTCCGCACCGACCGTTCTCAAGTTCCGCAAGTAATGCTTTGAAACCCGATAAAGCCGACAATCCGACAGATTGGGCGGCAAGGGTAAATGATAAGTCACACTCCGCTTTATTAACGACGCTGAACCGACGGTTATCAAAGCGAGGATCTGTCTGTAATCCGGCAATCTGGGAGGCAAGCCCTCGCAGGAGCAACACAACTTTTGCACCCCCGACACTAAGGTCTTTCAACCGCGACAGAGTACGAGAGGCTTCACCATCTCCGCGGAGTGCGAGGTATTCGCCGAGCCCCGTCACAACAAACTTTTTGCCTTTTGCGTTTACATCAGCCGCTTCGATATAGGTGAACAGCCCGTCGATGTCCGGCAGTTTGTCATCGCCGCCGCAGAAGCCGCTCATCTGTACAAAATCAAGACCTAACACCGACAACTCGTCAATGGCGGTCTTGTACTGATCGTCGCTGATAAACAGGAAATATGGCGTCTTGACAGAAGATGTCAAGTATCTCTTTACCAGATCGATTTGCATTCTATTTTCCGCCTCTATTCGCCAGTATTTCAATGCCGACCGTAATGTTGTCCCTGACAAGCTGTTTGAGATATTTTTTTAATTGGGCATCGTCCATCTCATCGATTTTCTGAAGAACCTCGTCGCTGCCACCCGCGTTGTACTCGGCTTCGGCAAGTTGTTTCACCTTTATTGGAACACTCGGATTATCACGCCAATCGTAAGTATCGACGGAAAGGAGGTCCAGGGTATCCCTTACCTTATCAAGGTCTGGAAGCAACGCACTGTATTCGCCAACGATACCCCGGTTGAATGCTGTGTTCCGCTTATCATCATCCGCAAGGACATCAAACAGAGTAGTGGATTCCAGAAAAGCAAGTGATGCTTTGATTTCGGCATCCGTTCCCCCATTGCGGTTAAGGGTTTCAAATGCTTTTTTAGCCTTCTCAAACTCGGTCTCGGAGACACAGCATAGGATGGGCGTCCTGTAGCGGCTCGACCATTCGCGCGGATTTCTCGTTCCCGTCTTGTCTTTCCACAAGCGAAAGAGTTGCGACTTCAACTGATTCTTTCGGAATTCTTCTGCAGCCTCTTTCACTTTGACGTTACAGTCGGTTTTCGGCAATTCATATAAGCCTGTTTGCAGTTTACTCTTAATATCGGCGATATCGTTATCACTAAGGTCTTCAAGGTACGGCTCATAAACCTCAGCAAAGACGCGTCTGTCGTTATTCAACAAATCCCTAATTTCCGCACCGTGCGCCACAAGTTCTGAATGGAATGCCTTTAACTGGTCGGGCAATATGTCCTCTTGCTTGCAGATTTTCAAGAGCGTGTAGAGAACTTTTTCCAACGCAGGGTACTTTACGCGTAAAGCATCGCATGAGATGCCGATGAACTTCAACCGCTCACGCCACTCTTTGAGCGTTTCTGTCAAGGAATGGGCCGAAACATTCAGGATAGCGTTGCTCTCCTTGACTACACTGTACTCGGTCAGCAGTTTATGGATTTCTTCCTCGCCGGTCTGTTTATCCCACAAGCATGAGTACTTTACTCCGAACAGGCGGCGAATATCGGTAAGCACATTGTTCTCGGCATCAATTGCCCTGGCGAGTTCCATGAACTTACCGCCTTCAAAGGAATGGAGATATTCGCGCATACCTTTCTGGCAATTCTCGCTTTTGAGCAAGTCAAACAAGCTATCGGCGAGGGATGGTTTTACGGATGCAATCTTTCCGATTTCAACTGCTTTTTTGTGAGCTTCGGTGCCTTCCTTTTGAACGAGTTCAATGTATTTCTGAACCACATCGAAGATGCCGACTGTATCCACTTCTTCAAGACACCATACAGGCAAATTCAATTCACGCATTTTGGTAGTTACCGCAATAGCTGCTTGACCCGCAGATGAACACGAATTTGGCTGGATACCCCACGCCTTTTCGGTGAGATCATAAAACGCCATTTCGTCGGCAGTCATCTTTACGATATAGGTCGGTTTCGGGGATTTGCCGATGTAGTTACCCAGCATCTCCGCAAGTTTGTCCGGCATCATCTGCTCGTGACCGCCGGATGAATCGCTGTAACGGAAAGGCTGGCTACCGTATTCTTTCAAGAGGAACCCCGCAATGAACGATGAGAGATTGCACGGAGGAAAACCATAAGTATCCTGAAGGAAATCACAAATTTCGCCTATCGAAATTTGCCCGTCGGTGTCGAACGCGCTTTTAATGCGTTTGTCGACCTCAACCTTAATTTTCGAGATCGGCAAGGAAGAAGTTGTCGGGTTTTCCCAATAATTATCAATCTTCCATACAGTCCGCAACACATGGTTTTCAACGCCGACAACAACACCGCTCGTGGCTTGCGTAATCCCTGCCTTTGCCGACTGTTTCATAGTAGGAGTTATCTTCAACTGGCTTTCCGTGAGCCCCTTTGCAAAATCGAATGCATACGGGAATTTTGTTGTAACAATCGTCTGAAGAACGCTTGCCACGCCTTGACCGTTTCCGAGTTTTTCGCCTTCCTTATTGGCATAGGTATACACGATAAACTGACCGTTGTAGATACGGTTTTTCCAGTCTTGGTCTAAAACGCGCTTTGCCTTATCAGTACTTTCCCTCGACGAGGTGTTGTTGCTCCCTTGGTAGTACATCGCCATTGCAGAATAGTCCACGTATTGCTCGAACGCTTCGGAGCCAAGTGGAGTTGACAGCGCATCGATGAACACGATGCTTTCGTATTGCTTATCGGCGACCGCTGCTCTAAGAGTCTTTCGGAAGGTAGCCGCCTCTGCCTCATCCTTGGCAAAGGCGATAATGGCGTGGAAATTCCACCGAGTGGCTTTATCGCGGAGTATATTGATTGTACGTGTAAAATCTGCGGCAGTCACGGGTGTGATTTTTCCTGAACCCGGCTCCGACTCAAATCGCAGGCGAAGAGCAGGAGAAAGCGATAAAACGGTAGAAAGTCCACCCTCGGTCACAAGTTTCAAGGTTGTGCTGTTCCTTCGTACATTTTTTTTGTGCTCGTCGATTTTGGCTTGGTCTCCCGCAAGCACGGCGGCCGCATACGCATACCGTCCGCCGCTTATCGGAGTGGAAACGAGGATGCCTTTTTCCCTAAGCCCTTTCGCAAGATTGGCGGATTTGGTTCCCTCCAGGTCAGGTATGCCCTCAAAGGCATAACTGAGGTTCTGATCGGTCGTTTTGAACAGATCAATCTCGCCGCGGATCCGCTTGTCAATCGCCTGCATAATGAGGATGGCTTTCAGAACAGCTTTCTCATCCTCACGCAAATTCTGCTGCTGCGGAAAGGTATCCAGTATCAGGCGGATGTCTGATGTAAGGTTATCCCGGCCTTTCTCGTAGAAAAAGTTCCATAACAGATCCACCGTAAGAAGCGGATGGTCGTCAAAAGGACCCGTATTTTCAATGAACCATTGGAACGCCTTCACATCGTCCGTGTTTGAGGACTTGATGAAGTCAAACATGCTTCTCTGGTTAGACTTGAAGGCGGAGGCTATGTTTTTGAGAAGCAATGCCGCCATCGGGTGGATCGGCATAATATCCTTCATCACCTGTGGGTTGCCAATCTTTGCAACCCCCATAACCTTGGAACGAGAGTTTTTTACTCGGTCGTTCAGGTCGTCAGCAAGGATGTCCCACTGCGACTTGGCGGCATATTTTACATTGAAAGCGTGACCGATGAGATCAAACGCGATGTTATCGGGCAGGACAATGGGTATTGATATAAAACGGTCGCTTACCTTAAATTGAGTCCCCTTGTCGTTTTCCTCTACATATATTCTCTGAGGCTCGTGTGTTACTACAATGAAGTAAAAGGGCTTGTTCTGTACCAGAGCAGCAACCCTTTGAAACTCCGAAAGGCTCTCGGAGTTGTTCTTGAAGTAATCGGAGAATTCGTCCCAAATAAAGACAATTCTTACATTGTTGCGGTCAATAATGTCCGTCAGCCAGGCAATAAGCCTGTCTGAATCAATGGTCAACGCGGTTATACCCTCTTTATCTGCAAGACGGAAGATATTATCCACCAAAGACTTAACTTCGCCGTTCTTGCGAAGCGTATTCAGCACTTCATCAGCGGTTGACTGGGAGAATAACGCCCTCCATTCCTTGTCAGGATTTTGCAGCAGACTGTTGAACATCAGCTTGTGGTCTGTATCTTCAAGCCAAGCAACAATACTATCCTTAAGCGTATTCTCGCCAAGATAAGACACGTTCTGTTGTACAAGAGCGGATTTCACGCTTTCTTGTATGGCAAAGAAAAGATCACGTGCCGACATAATGCCGCCAGAGGCATATCGATGAGCCACAACGATTCCCTTTTTCTTATGGCCAATCAGCTTTTCAAGCAGGTCGGTTTTATTTTTGAGCGCATCGTACCTGTCCCAGTAGGCACAAAGTTCCGCCTCCGGCACTTCAAGGATTTTTCGCAGGGCATAGGCACACTGCGACTTTCCGGTTCCGTATGCGCCTTCAATCCAGAGCGTTCTGCCGTTATTTTGCCGCGCCAAGGCACGCTCCATCTCGGTGAGCATATCAATGAACGTGTTGTGCGGATAGGTATTTTCCCAAGGAGCACCGGCATTGATTGCCGCATCGTCGATGCAAGGGAAATACCTATCGTCAATGTCAAAATATTCGCGGTATTTGTTGTTAGCCATTTGCTACCTCCTCCTTAAACAAGTCCAGTACATCTTGGGACGACTTGTCTTTCGCAAGTGTTATCTTCTCAAGGTCGTGTGTGAACGACGCGGTGATGAACTCAGGGTATTTTGCTGACAGCCCTAAAAGTATGGGCGTCATATCGTCGCGGTCAAGCCCGAAGATGCGTGTAGGGCTTATGCCGTCGCGGTCGATGCTGTCGTTTAGGAGTGTAGCTAGCGTGAACTCTTTGTAGTCGTTACACTTCTCCGCAAACTTGAACAAGCCATATAGTACCACGCGTGGGTCGCTCACGGAACATTTTGTGCGAACGAGGTCACCGTCCTCGGTGACGAATCCCCAGTGCAGGCTAGTGCCGAGCGGTGTTTCGACCAGACGCTTGTAGGATTTGGCGATTGACTTAGCATCTTTCGGTTTAACTCCCTCCTCGGAGGTCAACTTATCTTCAACGAACTGACGTGCATAGACTCTGCCGACATCAAAGTTTTTGACATACCACCCAATCTGTGGGTTTTCGGCGACAAGGTTGATAAGAATCAAACCTTGTGCAGTCTCTGTTTCCCATCCTATTTGTGAAATTAACTCTGCAAACGGCGTAAAGTGGTTCTTCTCATTTAAGGAAGCGTCCCTAAGGAAACGCCTAAACATATCGAACATCATCGGTCCCAGAGTATGATCCGAAAAGAACGTATCCTTCAGTTCAAAGAATGATCGTAACCACTCTGGCTTCGGAGCGTGGTCGGCGAATGAGTTTAGGCTTTTTTTCATTGATTTTCCTCCTCCTTGTGGATGTCGTAACGAATGAAACAATAGACAGCCGCTATCGATTGCATGGCATTCGTGACACTGGATACAGTTGTTTATTCTGACTTTGCCGTCAACAAAACTTATACATCCGCTTCGACAGTTCGTTTCACAAACTCGACAACCTTTGCAATACGAGGCTTTTCTGAATACTTGCCGGAATATCTTCCCGAATCTAGGTCTTTCTTTCAGTACAGCTTCGGGTATCGTTACAATGTATCCGTTCTTTGTAGCCTTAACAGAAAAACATATGCGTTCGCCTTCAAATTGGACGTAGTAATCACCGTTTTCACCGTGTAAGTCTCCAAGTGTTTTCATCCATTCCAGCCAGTCGGACTCAGGGGCTGTAATGGTTATTGTCAGAATCCCGTTTGTAGTCTTTTCAATACATCGGAACGTATTGTTCGATAACTCACGACCATTCTTTCTCGCGTTCCAACCGCCGTTTAGGATATACGATTCAGTGTTGCTTTTCTTTCGCTTGTCCCCGTCGTGTTTTTTTTTAATTAAATCGATATAACTGTCGATCTCTGCCGAATAGCTTACTCGCCGCAAGTAGCCACTCGTTCCTCCAGACGACATAGGACAAAACAAACATCCGGCACGACCGTTGCCCTTTTTATAGGTCTCGTTAATCAACACATCGTTCGAATATATATACAGCCAAATCTCCGCGGATGTCCACTCAAGTATTGAGTTATGGCTAAACTGACCCTTTTGTTTTGCGCCATAGTTTTCGTACTTGTATGTACTTCGAGCAATGCTCTCCTGCGCCCGAACCCCAACAAAATCAAGACCAATAAAATCGTTTTTGCCGGTCACTTCTCTCAGCTTCAGCGTTTGCGGGGTGCTTTTATGCACCGAACAACACCAACGTAATGTGCGCGACGGAGGACCGAATAGCTCCCACGACTCTTTCGGGTCAAGGTGGGACTTGGCGACGTAAAACGGTATTTCGTCCTTAACACACTGCTGTTCTGTTTTCCCGATCGCCTCGTAGGTGTCTGGAAACTCCATACCAGTGTCGCCAAACACCACAACGAAGCTACCTTTGGGCAAGGCTTTCTTTACAAGGTCGAGTAGGACACAACTGTCCTTTCCGCCCGAAAACGCCACATGGAAACAGTCGATTTTGTTCTTGTATTTGGTGTAGATGGCCAAGATTTTTTTAACCGTGGTCTGCTCGATGATTTCAAGCATTTCACGGTTTGCCTCCACCATTGCCTCTATGTCAATAGGGCGAAGCGATATGCCTTCTGGCTCTGGCGTTATCGGGTTACCATCCTCTCCGTTCGGAATGATAATTTCAGGAGCAGTGTAGATGTTGCCGCCTTTCAGCTTTGCGACAAGCGTCCCTCGATAGTAGTAGTTGTTCGCCTCCGCCCACATATATGGACTGTCGGTCTGTTTGTCGTACTTCCAATACTTATCTAAGCCCAGCACGTCCAATTCGGGTGCGTAAACCGGACGGGGTTCTTTTGAAAACCCTGTCGGTGAGGAATTAAGAAGTATCCCGCCCGTTTTTTTGTCGTAGGTATACGAATATATCTTCAATCCCTCCTTTCTCGTATGGCTTTCACCTTATCTATGATTTCGCCAACTTTAGCGGTTGTGCTTCTGCCCGTGTACCCATTCTCGTACAGGAACTTACCGATGACGGTGTCATTAAAGGGGATGTCGGCATTCACCACAGCGTCAGTCATAATCTCCGTGTAGTCCATCCCGCAGCTTTTACGGATGACCACTCCGGCATTTCGCGAGTTGGCCGTCGGGGTATCGAAGCGAAACCTCCGACTGAAGCGTCGGCAGTAGCTTTCAAGCAGGAACAAGTTCCACTCCTGCCCGCAGTCGGGGAATGCCCCAAAAACCGTGAATGATTTAAGCGGAAGATAGTCTCCCTTAACAAACAACTCGATCGCTTCATCGATTATATCGACGTTAAAGTGAACGTACTTGTCTGCAACATAGGTGTCTTTATTGATACGAACCAGAATGGTGTTGCCGGCCTCCAGTGGTATCCGACGGCGAACCTCGCCTGTCAGTTCCTTCTCGATGTTCAGCAAGTCATCGAGTGAACATTTGTCGATGGTTCGGCAGTATTTTTTCATGATGCTCAGAGCGTCAAAAACATCGCCTTTGCGCGTGACGATTTTGCCTTTCTTGTCAAACTTATCCAACAGGCAGATGAGGTAAACAGCGTTATGAACCGCCGTAATAGATAGTTCGTAGTTGCGATCCTCGATTTCCCCGAAAGGCAAGTCTGTAATTGAAACATAGCCAAAAGCGTTGCACTCTCGAACGGCGGCTTCTCGGATTGCTTCCCGTTCCTCGTCGGTGATGTCGATTCGGCTGACGTGCGAGAAGGTCTCTACACTACTCCAGATGAAGTTGCCGTTCTGACCAAGGGCGTATTTTATCCGGTCAAGAGGTACGTAATGTAAACGTTTTGCAAGTTGCTTATAGGTCAGCAGTACATCGTCGCCCCACACACGGAGGATCTCACTCTCAAGAACGGCAAAGACGGAAGCATCTGTATAGCCAAAATAGGTCTGCGTGAAAGACAACGTTGGGAACAGCATTCGGAGTATGCCAATAAGCATATCTTCGGAGACCACGCTTGCCCCGAACAGCCAGTTCTCGTTCTTGGCATAAAACTCGGCAAAAAATATGGCTTGTGCGCCGTCGGCGAAGTATTCCCCCACCAGTTCCCTGATTCGTTCTTTTGTCTGAGCCGATACAGCGTAGACTTTGCCATCGAAGGTAGTTCCGCAACCCGCGAGATAACTTTTTAGATCCTCGTCAGGCAGCAAGATTTCCTCGCCCCAATCTTCTGCAGCAAAAGATCTAAAACGCGCCAACTCAATCGGAGAGTTAATCCTAAACCCATTTGCAAAGTGCTTTGAAAGGATTTGCGCTAGTTTGTCGATGACTGACTGATCAAGTGTGGTAACGTGCAAAACCGATGCTGACAGGGTTTCATCCGTCAGCTCAATTCGATGTGGGAATACCTCCTCGAACAGAGGGGGATCGCCTTCGGCATCAAGTTTCATCCGTCAGCTCAATTCGATGTGGGGCTACCAGCGACACACTTCTTATATCTTTGTTAGCACTACCAAACTTAGCAATCGATTCTTCCATATATTTAATTTTGGACCTCATACTGACAGAACGTAAAAAAAAACACTTCGTGGTGTTATTCAATGCTGCAGTGTACATGTAATGGTCGTCCACATTCTGGATTAAAGGTGGTAGATAGGAGATAAGCTGTAAATATAATTATTATATTACGGTTTCATTTAGAAATAATATATAGGTTTTTCATGGACCCACAATTCGCAGTAAAATAATCGCTCCCTACAATTTCAACTACAATATCCTTGTATTATCACTATTATACCTGAAATACGCCTTTAATTGATGGATTCGACGACGAATCCATCCTGATCGTCGGCCATCCCGGGCACCACCGCCGGGCCCTGCAGCGGATCAAAAACAAAGGGAAGTTCGATCACCGAACCCCCTCCCCCGCATTCCATTCCCTTACCAGCCGGCCATAACACCCTTCGCAAATACACGTCTGCAAATCCTCCGCACGGTACACCGCCCGGGCCCCGTCACAGATCCGGCACCTCCCCAGCTCCGTGCTCACCCGCTCAAACTCCCGGTGGTCCAGCAGGCCGGGGAGCGGCAGGACCTTCCCCGGCGATCGTGCGGTTTGCACTTTTGCACCCGTTTTCTTCGCTTCCACTTCGCGTGTGCAACGCAAAGCATCCCGCAGGGCCCCCGGATCCGGCACCTGCGGCGTGCAGGTCCGTTTTGTTTCTTCGTTTGCACTCCCGCCGGATTCACAGAGGCACGTCCCCGGCCCCGGTAACTGATCGGGCATGCCGTGTGTTCTCCCGATCGAGTGTAAACTTCCCTTACTATCTGTACACTTCTCTCTATACTGTACTTCTTTACAAGAATGCTCGTCACGACAGGCTCCGCTTCCCGCCGTTTGGTTTTCACTTTCCGGGTGTAAACCGGGTGCGAGGGTGGAATCATCCGAGGGATTGTCATTGTCCTCATCATCCGGCTCTTCCTCCTCGAGCCAGACATCCGGCTTCGCCATCCACTCGCGGTAGATCCCGAGGTCGAACGAGAAGTAATGCTCCCGCCGCTTGAGTTCGATCCCGCAGACCTCTTCGGCCACCGTCGCGTCGATGAGGCTCACCGCCGGGCACTTATCGAGGATGCCGGCGTAGGCCGTTTTGCTGTTGGTGTAGCCGTGGAGCAGTTTGTAGGTCTTATGGTAGGAGAGGCCGAGGGCGTGCTGCAGCTGCTTGACGGTGAAGATCTCGAGGCCCATCTTCGCGATCGTCGCGAGCGCTGCGGCTTCGTTTCTGGTCTGCTTCGTCTCCTGCCCCCCGGCATCGTTGCTGATCGCGATGAAGAGCCGGCGGGCATACTCGAAGTCCTCACGGTCGGCGATGAGGCTCCCGTCCTCGTCCCGCTCCCGCTGGAAGGCGTGCAGGAGCGCATGGCACTTGATGAGGTCGAAGAGCATCGCGGGGTTCCTGCGGTTGTTGGCCGCGAGAAAGCAGATCCGCGGTGAAAACGGGATGCGGACGTGAAGGATCTGCTCTTTGATCACCTCCCATATCGCCCGGCAGACGGAAATACCGGTATCTGTTTGTCCGTCCCCGCGGCGTTGCGCCTCGGCCAGCTTCATGTGCTCGAGCACCGCCCGGTCCTGCTCCTTGGAGTCGTCGATCCAGACCGTGAGCATCCGGTTCATCACCTGGTCGTCGCCGACGCTCTCGACCTTGGCGAGCCACCAGACGCAGCGCGGAGGAATGGTGCAGAGCCGGAGCTGCCGGTCGGCGGTGAGCGTCCGGTGCTCGATTGGCTCTTTGAAGTTCGCGGTCGCGGACTTGAGGAGTTCCTGCATGTCGTCCGAGAGGCTGACGTCGTCGAAGAGGAGCACGGTGCCGGGCCGGAGGGATTCGTGGTAGAAGAGGGCCTTGTTCGAGACCGTTCCCTTCAGCCGGTAGTGCTCCGGGAGGAGGGCGAGCATCGCGTTGCAGGCGTGGGTCTTGCCTTTGCCGGAGTTGCCGGAGATGGCGACGTGCAGCCCTTTCGTGTTCGCGACCGACTGCGAGGCGACCGACATGATGAGGCACTCGGCCACGATGCGGTCGCCGACATGCTCGCGGTTGAACGTGTCGAGCAGGAAGGAGAGCGGGTCGCCCTCCCGGAGAATTGCGAGGGCCTGCTCGCGGTGTTCGGTAGAAGCCGGGTCCGGGGCGGGAGGCGGCGACTTCTCCTGCTGCTTCTTCGTCCGCTTCTCCCGCGGCTCATAGCGGTCCCGGAGCTCGGGCCACCGCTGGCTGCCGCCGCCGCAGGAGGCGTGGTGGCACCCGGCGAAGACGGCGCCGTTTCCGAACTGGATGGCAAACGCCCCGTCCGAATGTGCCGGTGAGAACGGGCACTCTTCGAGCACGAAGAGGGTGCCCCCCTGCCACGGCCGTTCGCTCCGGACCGCGAGGCCGTGATCACGGAGCCAGCCGCGGAGGTCGATGCCGCCCGCGGCCTTCTTCGGGGGCTTCGGCTCGTCCCGCGTGAGGAGGCCGGCGAGATGCTGCAGCCGCTCCACCGGTACAGTCGTCATCTCGTCCGGCACACTGAGCAGCCGGGCTGTCCTGTGCGGCCGGTCGGGGGTGTTGTCGCCCTTCTTCGAGGTCGTGCCGTAGAGCTTCCAGATCCTTGACGCGTTGAAGTTCGCGGTATCGACCGTCACCACTGGATCGGAAAACAGGGCGTCAATGGTGGCGAGGCAGGCCTTCACGAGTGCGGTCGCCGCGTCGTCATTCGGAAGATCGATTGCGTAGAGCAGGTGGGCCCCGTTTCCCGAGTCGGCCCGGATGGGCTCGGGGAATCCCTGCCCTGATAGCCAGTCGGCGATTCGGTCCGCCCGCTCGAGTGCCGCGGCGTGCTCTTCGGCCGAGGAGGAGACCCCGCTCGGCCGGACCGGGTCGAGGTCCACCGGGAGCCAGCGGCGCCGGGTGATGTCGGCGTCGGCGGTCGTCGCGTCCTTTCTCCCGAGCTTCAATTTGATGCGGTTCGCCCGGCGGGAGAGGAGGGCCGGGTTCACCTCGTTGAGGGTCACGTAGACGCCCTGCACCTCGTCGAGCCGGTCGAGAAACGCCGCTTTCTCCGCGAGGGCGTCGAAGTCGTCGAAGTAGCCGGAATGCGTCGCATACTCGCCGAGCGCCCGGACCTCGACGACGCCGCCGGCCGGAAAAAGGAGGGAGAGGAGGTTTCGGATCTCCCCGCTCATGCAGGGCCTCCCGTGTAGTCGGGGATGAGGGGGAAGAGCGGTGCGGAAACCGCTTCGCCCCTCGCCACCCGCCGGAAGCTTACGAGCGGGATGATGTAGCTCCCCTTCCGGGTGTGGATCGTGACTGCTTTTCCGCCGCTGTTCACCGCCGCATGGCCTTCGATGACGATCGGAATGTCGGCCGTTTTGTCGTCTGCCGCGGGCCCGACCTGGATCAGCGGAACCACCCTCCCGTAAAAGAGGAGGTTCCTCACATCCCTGTGGGCTATCTGGTAGTGCCCGGCCTTGACGGCGATGTGCAACACGTCGTGCCTGCCGAGGGTGAGGGTGCCGGGCTCACGCTCCATGCTTTTCACCCTGCCCGCTTGCTGCCGTGATCGTGATGCGGTAGTTGTGGCTCCCGCTCCGCCGGATGTGCATCTCGGAGATGGCCCCGCCGAAACGGTGGATCTCCTTCGAAAGCGTCTGGGGAATAAGGTAGAGCGGCACCGGCTCGGGAGTATGGACCGTCGGGCCCGCCGCTGGGCTTATCCCCTTTCGCGGTGAAGTGGTGTTGGCAGTCCTGCATGGATTTGTGTTGGCGCACGGTTCATTTTCGGGGCTGCCGTCTATCGGATTTTGCATGTGTTCGCCTCGCTTCGGTGGGGTGGTTTTCTGACTGTTCGTTCTTCGGTCCCAGTTGTTCTGGCCGGTCTGGGACGTTGGCCGGGGATGGTGTTTCGTATCGTGTTCATTGACATTTCTCCTGTGCGGGATTGTGCAGCCGGCCGGAAAATGGTGGTTGATGGCCGGCAGGCCCCCGCACGGAGAAAGATTGAGGATAGGGGGATTTAAAGAAAAGGCCCGCTTGGTGAAAGGGAAATAGTCAGGTGAGAAAAATCAAAAGTCAAATAAAAAAATCGATTGATAAAAGAAAGATCATTTCACTTCCATATCGAGGAGCTGATTGGCGTTTCCATCAAATGACTGGTGGATCGTATAATACCGAACACGCCCGTCTTTGATGCATTCTTTAACCGCACGTTCTCGTTTACTTAAATTAGCGGTCTTTCCTGTTTTAATCTCTATAAATGCCACTTCCTTTACGTCATCGCTATCCGACAGCCCATCAAAGATAATGAGATCAACAGGGGTACCTAAAAACCGTGCATCCTTCGGATTGTAGGGAAAATCAGGGAAGAAAGGAATCAGGCACTCCGTGACTTTTCCACGGGTAACTGATTGACTGCGCATTATTGCATCGGATCGTATGTTTTTTTCTTCATTTGTTTTCCAGTTTTCAAACTGGATTTTCCCTTTTTCATCAGAGAGCCGTTCAAGCTCATTTTGTTTCCATTTATCGATGTCTTCACGTTCCTGAGTACGCCAGGATTCGAATATTTCTCTCGCTCTCTGTTCGATTTGGCCCTGAATCTTTGAATACTTATAAAATAATACGCAAACGGCGAGGACAAGTAAAAGAATTATAATCCATTCAATCATTTTATCGGATTATTGTATCGTATTTCGAGAGATAGTCCTTTCCAACTGGTTTTTAGCGATATTACAATGAACGGCCCTTTCCGATTGCGAATTGCGGGTGAACTTAACGTACAATCTTAATAGCGCTTGATAGCGATATCACAATATGAGCACCATCACCGGGGCCGCCTTCCCCGTCCCGAAACACTACATGTCCCGCTTTTTCGAGGGAGGAAAGACCGTCTTCATCAAGCCGGCCACGGTCTTTAAAGAGCTCAAACGCGGCATGAAGCTGGTCTTTTACCAGTCGCACGAGGATACCGGCTATGCGGGCGAGGCCACGATCCGGCTCATCCTGCTCTCCGAAAATCCGCTCTCTTTCTTCGACACCTTTGGCGATGCGGTGTTCTTGACCCGCGAGGAGACCAAAGAGTATCTCGAAGGGCAGGAACGCTGGAAGGGCCACCGCTCACGTGCCGGCCCGGCAAAGAAAAAGCTCTGGATGGCGCTGGAGCTGGAGAATATCCGGCAGTATGAGACGGTGCAGAAGCCGGAGCGGTTCGTCCCGGTCGGCGGGAAATATTTGCGGGAGTGAGGGATCCGGGATCGGGCGAAATCTTTAAAGAAGGAGATAGTTTCTTATTTTCCCTGCATGGGCCCGGTAAACCTCGTCTTCCCGCTGCACCACCGGCCGGACAGATGATTAGCCGCCAGCCTGTTTCTGCTGCTCTTCGTCAATATCCGCCGCTCTTTCACGCTGTCGACGAAGGCCCTAATCATGATTAGTACTAATCTGGATTAGGTATTGGGGTTGTGGCGGGGCCAGACCCGGGGATACGAAAGCCTACCTTGCCTGGCAGGAGTACGGGAAGGGCCACCGGGCCCGCATCGACCCGGTGAAAAAGAAGCTCTGGATGGCGCTGGAGCTGGAAACCATCCGGAAGTATGATGCGATAGATTATCGATGCATATGAAAAATTAGGTGCCGGCCTATCGCCGCCCCTCACCCCTGTCCGAATCTGGGCACGAGCCGGCCGGTTCCCTCGCCGTAGGTTCGGTACTCGTCGCCGAACTCCTCGAGCATCATCGCCTCTTCATGAGGGATGCGGACGAT
Organism: Methanoculleus sp. SDB; assembly: GCA_001412355.1. Lineage (NCBI taxonomy): Archaea > Methanobacteriati > Methanobacteriota > Methanomicrobia > Methanomicrobiales > Methanomicrobiaceae > Methanoculleus > Methanoculleus sp. SDB. The sequence goes on along the minus strand of LKUD01000085.1, from coordinate 3,463 downwards.
GCAGAGGAGCGTCCATGCGGCGATGCCGAAGAAGCCCAGCAACCAGTTGGCGGAGAGCAGGAGCTGGCCTGCCATCATCAGGGTAAAGGCGGTGTACATGGGGTGGCGGACATAGCGGTAGGGGCCGGAGGTGACCAGCCGGTGGTTGTCCTTGAGCTCCACCTGCATGGACCAGTCCCCCCCGAGCTCGCGGAGCACCATGACCATGAGCGCCAGAGCGGCGAGGTAAACGGCCGCCCCGGCGAGGCGGACGCTATCGGGCAGTGCGATCGAGAAGGGGTCCAGGAAGGCGGTGAGGGAGTAGACGAGCGGCAGGCCGACCATGCCCACCGTGGCGAGCAGCATGAGCATGCGATCGACGGGAGTGCTCCGTTTCACGGCTGTCTTCCGGATCCGCGATCGGTAGACATAGGGTCCCCTCACTAAGAAAAACAGCACCAGGAGCCCGAGGAGGGCGTATTTATAGACAGATTCGTCCATGCGTGAAGGGAGGTTTCGCCGGGATCCTGAATAAAGATGCCTGAGAGACGGATCGGCCTGGTATCCGCTTGAACCACCACCCCATCCTTCCGCACCGGCCTTCGAAGTACGAACCACCTGGGGGGATCGGTCCTGAAGAAGTGAAAGAGCAGGCACCACCCGGCGAGGGCTGATAGATCAAAAGAGCCACTGTACCGTAGATCTTTTCGGTCGTCGGTCTACCCCTTTTTAGTTTCAGATTTCAACAGAGCACTTTTTTTAAATTGCCGGTAATTTCGGGAAGTAAAATTGATATCCCATCCTGCCAAGTGTTGATGGCGTAGTGATGCCAAATGCCGACACTCTATCTCTATATCCTTGATACGCTTGCCGACTGGGAAACCGGCCATGCCCTTGGCGAACTCCATTCCGGGAGGTACCTCAAAGACGCGTCGCTGAAGTACGATGTCGTCCTGTGCGGAAAATCCCTGGACACGATAACGACGATGGGCGGACTGAAGTTGACACCGGATATCATCATTGAGAATATCAGGGCCAAAAAAGGAGATCTCCTGCTCCTGCCCGGCGCAGACACCTGGCTTGATCCCGCCCATGCGTCGATTATCAACATGGTAGACACGCTCCTTGAGCAGGAGATGGTTGTTGCAGCAATCTGCGGGGCTACCCTCGGCCTGGCCAATGCCGGGCTGCTTGACAACCGGCCGCACACCAGCAATGATCCCGAAGCGCTCAAAATGTTCTGCCCCGGATACAAAGGAGAGCAATTTTACCGGACAGAGCCTACCGTGACAGACGGGAACCTTATCACGGCAACCGGGCTTGCACCGGTTGAATTTGCCTGCAGCATATTCAGGAAACTGGATGTCATGAATCCCGCAACCCTCGACGCATGGTACGGGCTCTTTACGTCAAGGAAACCGGAATTTTTCTATGCCCTCATGGCATCCCTGCCTTCTCAATAACAAAAAAGGAAATTCTGGCTCTGGTGATAACCTGATCGGATGGGCATTGGATGGTGATGGAATCACGGGTGCCCGGGGTCTGTCGATCCCCGCCCCGTGGAGAATGACGGTATCAGGGCATCTCAAAAGATCGAAACCGTAGTCATTCTCGCACTTCCCCTGAGCGCGTTGGGGGAAGGATTTCAACAGAGCATACATAACTGAAAAATGTACCGTTGGATGATGGCACGGGATAACGACGAGGAGGCTTTCCTGATCGGGAGATAGCAGCCCGATCTTTCACGAAAAGGAATGCAGGAATTTTTTTGGCAGTAATTGCATTCAGCTCGACCGACAGGAGAAATCAAAACCCTTATCCCTTTTTTCTTACAATCTCCCGGACAATGGGCCCCCTTCTCAAACTGCTCGGGAAAATCCTTCTCGCGCTGGTCGTCATTATGGCCATCCTCGCGGTTGCGTTCGTGGTCTTCGTCGGCTACCAGCTCAGCCAGTCGGCGGAAGAGAGCCGCGAGGCCGTCTACATGTACGACCTGTCGCTCTCGACCACCGGGCCCATCGAAAACGTCTCGCTGCTGCTTCCCGTTCCGTCGCGGTACAACCCGGCTACCGGCAGGAAAGAGACCGTCCTGAACCTCTCCCTCGTGAGCTTCTCCAATTTCGACCGAGCCGGCGAGATTGCCGTCGGGATACAGGAGGTCGACGGCATTCCCATGCTGCATATCGCGGCCGACCGTATCGATCCCATCTACCGGAGCCATATCGAGCCTATCATGATCCTGCCGGGCCGGAACGAGTCGGAGCTGCCGCCTCCGCCGACGTACGTCTATGCTGATCACTACTCGAATGCAACGCCGGAGCTGGTCGCCATGGAGCTGCACCTGTACGATTCCGACGTCGACCACGAGATCGACACCCGCGAGCCCCTCCAATCGGAGGCGTTGTTCCTCCCGTACCGGATCACCGGGGATCTCGGGAATGTCACCGGAGGAATGGTTGACGGCATCTATGTGCGCAATGGAGCGTCAGGCTACGTCGTCGAGGTGCCGTTTATCCTCTCGTACGATGCCGATGAGGAGAATGTGCTCTCGATTGCCACCGGATTGCAGGGAACAAATCAGTGGTGGGTGCTGGGCTGGCGGTCGAATTCGTACCGGGAGCAGCTGTCGCACGCGTTTACCGGGCCCTGCAACGGCACGTACCCGGTAACCGGCGTGCTGACCGCCGGTGAGGGTGTGTACTGAGATTTCGGCCCGTGAAATTTGTTCATACCATTTTGCATGCTTCCGGCGCCCGCGACGTAATAAAAAAGTGACGATAGGGGAACGAAATGTTCCTGAACCGGGAACAAAAGGTTCCTGATCCGGAAATCTGTGGCAGTACAGGGTCTGGCGATGGCCGCACCCACACCAACTACCCAACAGGCCGGCACACCCTCTCCAGCTCCCCGAACAACCCGTCGATATCGGACACTTCCGGGGCCTGCTGTCTATCGGATCTGGGTCCGGCTTTTCTTCACCTCACTGTTGTGCGGTATTAATCTGGCTTTAATTTCTCTGATCCACGGATACTGGGCCTATGTTGGGAGTGGGCCGAGATGTGGCCGAGGATGTCGCGAAATAAATAGTGATCATTAATATATATAGGAGCAATATTTCTGATATGGTATTTATAAGTATAGAAAAAGCATCAACGGAAAGTGAAAATCCAAATTTAACTATTTATTTTAAACATAATAAATTTTCAGTTAAATCTATTGTTGAATTATTGAATTCAATTGAAGCATTATCATATTTGAGCCTTTTTGATACGAGTCAAAAAATAAAAAAGAATTTCCCTGGTGTTGAAGAACATAGTGTTAGTTATATTAAATTAAAAGAGTTTGGTTTAGAGGAAGATTATCGCTTTTTAGAGAGATTTGAAGAACACTTAGAACAAGGTTATAATAGACACATAGATGAGCAATATTTTACACGTAAACCGATCTCTATTATAACTGAACCATTGAATGAAAAAATGTATTT
>LKUD01000084.1 GCA_001412355.1 Methanoculleus sp. SDB | reverse complement strand
AATCGAAACACTCGATCGGTTCGTTGGCCGGCACCCAGACATCGTAATACTCGAAGAACAGCCTGATATCTCCGAAACTGAAGACGCCGTCGCCGTTCACGTCCTCATAGAGGCCGTCGTGATCGAGGTCCTGCGGCGGGTTGGTGCAGCCCGGGAATGGCACTACGGCGGGTCCCGTTGTCTGCGGATACCAGTACCCGGCGGAGAGCGTATACGAGCTGCTCGTTGCGGTGCCGGCAACCTGCCCGACGGTGCCCTGCAGGCTGTACGAGGCGGAGGTTGCGGCTCCCCCGCCGCCCCCAATCACGTTCCACGAAAGATCGTAGTTCGCCGAGGCCTGGGCCCCGGCGAGGGCGACGAGGAAGAGCAGACCGAGGATGATCCACGGCTGCCGGATGACGTCCCGCCTGTTACTGCAGCGTAACGATGACATCGATGACCCCTGTTCCTTCATCAATTGATCCCAGCGCTTTGCCGAGGATGGTGCCGTCCGGGTAGAACTCTCGGCCCTGCAGTTCCACCGGTTCTGCCTTCATAGCATGGCCGGGCGTTGCCGAGGTGGTGAGCAGATCGCCGGGCCGGATCCCCCCGTAGGAGGCGTCGACCCTGCACGGCACCCGGCCGGCGAGGGCGACGAGCGCTTCGCCGTCATTGCCGCTCTCCTTTGTCCCGAGCGAGACGCCCGGAGCGGTCGAGACGATGCCGGCGACCGCTGTGTCGTAGGCTGTTGTCGCTGACTCGAGGATGCCGTCGTCGCCGATGACCAGTACCGTGCCGGCCTCCGGTTCGCCGCGGACGGCGGCATACTCGGCGATATCGGCGCCACCGCCGTCATACTTTGCGGCGTACATGTAATCCGGCGTGTAGACGCCGTACTTATGGTCGGTTCGTTTGGTGTCCCCGTACACGGCATGGCTGGTCTCGCTGATCCCGACGGTGCCGTACCGGTTATTGCTTACGCCATAGAGGCCATCGCCGGCACCGTCGTTCTGGCCGAAGATGGCGGGAACCCATGCATTCGTGCTCTCGGTATATCCTTCAATCCCGCGTGCCTGAGTGCTGTAAGCGTAGATGCCGGAAACATCTGGGCCCTGTGCTCGTGATACAATACCATAGCTTTGGGAACCCAAAGTGTCGACAGAAATGCCAGAGCTATAGTCATTCGTCGTTGTAATGACCAGGCCCGGACTGGCATAGCCCTTCGTATAAATTTCCATGCCGTTGCTGCGTTCACCCGTTGTTTTTGAAAAAATGCCATTGCTATTGTCACCTTCAGTTGTGGCCCCTATGCCGATGCTGTAGCCGCCCTCAGTTGTGGCCACTATGCCGACGCTGTTGTCGCCCTCAGTGGAGGCAAAAATACCGTCACTGTAATTGCCCAGCGTGGTTATTATCGCACCACGATTATAGTCGTAGACTGTAGACACATTCACCCCTGCACGTCTACTTGCACTCGTTCCCGCACCATTCGTAGTGAAATAGCCGCCTTCTTTTCCCTTTGCATAAACACCGTACCGTTCCATGCTTAAGCCGTATACGCCGTCGCCGGCTCCCTCGTTCTTGCCGTAGATGGCGGGAACCCATTCATTCGTACTATAGGTATATCCTTCGATCCCGCGTGCTTGCTGACTGGAGCCAGTAATGCCGGGGCTGTCTGGGCCCTGAGTATCTGCATAGAGACCTTGACTATTGCCACCCGAAGTATGAATAACGACGCCAGGGCTTGTGTAGCCCAGCGTTATTGCAAGCATACCTGTACTAAAATCGCCCTGGGTGATGGCACTCACTCCATAGCTGGTCTTACCCAATGTCCCAATACTCACACCCGTGCTATGGTCACCGGTTGTTTCTGTCAGAATTCCCGGATTATAGTCGAAATATGTGGAGCTATTTACGCCCACCTTCAGATGATCATAATCCGCCCCCGCACCATTTGTAGTGAAACGGCCACCCTCCTTCCCTTCGCCATAGACGCCGACATCCTGCGCGCTGACTCCGTATATTGCCGGGCTGTTTGACCCCACCGTCTCGGCGTAGACAGCGTAACTGTTGTCTTTGATGGCAACGCCGACCACTCCAATGCCCTCGATACCATCTGCGGCCCCATATACTCCAATACCTCCTTCGCCCTCGGCAATTGAGTACACCCCGACTCCCTCCTCACCCGAGCTGCGATCACCGGTGGCGTACGCCAGCAAAGCGGCGCCCTCGTTATTTGCCAGAGCCAGCATCGGCGTTGTGAGCGTGCCTTTGACCGTTGCCCCCGGCACGAGGCCCAGCGCATACGGCACCGGCCGGAACTCCTGCCGTGGAGAGAGCACCTCACCCCGGATCGAGATCTCCAGCCAGAGATCCCGTCCGTCATAGTACCGCCGATCGAAATCCAATGCGGTGGTGAACAGGCCGTCCGTTACCGTAACGACGTGCGTATCGGTGTCAAGCGGCGTGCCTCCGCTGGCGACATCGTAGAGCGAAAACACGATGTCGCCGGTGGTGGTGA
>LKUD01000083.1 GCA_001412355.1 Methanoculleus sp. SDB | reverse complement strand
CGTGAGCATCCGGTTCATCACCTGGTCGTCGCCCCCGTTCTCCATCTTCTCAGGTTGTATTCGATGGGTATAATTTCGAACCTTGTTTTCAGAGGTTCAATAATTACAGGATAATAACCCAAAATCAGAATGCGAGGGGAGGGATTCGAACCCGCGAACTCCTACGAGAATGGATCTTGAGTCCACCGCCGTTGGCCTCTTGGCTACCCTCGCCTGTTCACAATGTATGATGCTCCGGTATAATTATGCTGATCGCTCGGGCCCCGGAAGCGGGGTCATCCGCAGTCATCGGTACGGCCGGAACCGGTGGTTCCAGTCCTCAACGGCCTCCCTGCCCGTCGACGTCGGCCCGGGGGCCGCCCGCCCCTCTCTTTTTCTCTTCGTATCCTCGAGGGTGAAGAAATCCGTGCCCCAGCCGTTCCCCTCCAGAAACGAAAGGACCTGATCGGGGACGCGGTTGGCCTCGTCCGCGAAGAAACGCCGCATCAGCCTGTTTTGCACCGAAACAGTGCCCATCCGTCTGCGGCACCACCACTCGCTCTCGTCGTTGCAGTAAAATTCGTCGTATTTCAGGCACGGGTAGATAAAATCGGCTAGCAGAAGATCCCCGAAGACCTCGCGGGGATCGGAATCGCGGGTGTAGAAGCTTCCCGTCCACGTCCACCGGCGACGCCCGCCCGCGTCCCTGCCGAGCTGGGCGAAGCCCGAACCGAAGTCCCATTCACTCTCCCCGAGCCACCGGCCGGTGCGTTCCTGCCAGGCCTCGATCTCCGCGACGATCTCGCCCATCGGCCGGGTGATGTCCCCTTCAGCACAGATGAGGGCAATGGCAAGCATATTTTCGGAAGGAATGGCGCATGCCATATATCCGGAGTGGTGTCGCCCCACGATAAACGTTCGGGTAAACCGGGAACCGGCGGCCTATGCGCCGTCGTCCTCGTCATCGAACGAAAAAAGCTCTTCTATCGTCGTCCCGAGCGTTCGGGCGACGTCGTGGGCCAGCCGGAGGGAGGGATTGTACTTCCCCTTTTCGAGAAAGACGATCGTCTCCCGCCGGACCCCGACGGCTTCTGCGAGATCCGCCTGCGTCAAATCCCTTTTCGCACGGAACTCTTTAATCCGGGTCTGCATAAAAAAGCCTCGCCCGCGATGGTCCGCAGCCGGTTCCGCTCACGCCACATCCCCCTTTCTGAAGAGGTGCCACTGGAAGAGCTTTGCGGAAATCCCCATCAGCAGGATCAGCCCGACGGTCACCGTCTCCACATCCAGTGCGAAAATGTGGAGGTAATTGATCCAGAAGATGGCGAAGAGCACAAGGAACGTCAGGAACCACGAGTATGACAGCCCGTATGCGCCGATTTTTTTCGTCCGTTCATCCTGCAGGTAGTGGGTTTCGGGCTGGAGCAGGCGGAAGGCGGCAAGCAGTACCATCACGAATCCCGCGGATATCATCATCGAGACCGGACCGTCCGATGTCCCGAGCAAGAGCTGGACGAGGCCGCCCGCGAGAAGAATGGCCCCCGAGAAAAAGACAACCCCCATCCACCTCCTCGTTTTAAACCGGTTGTGTGTCTGAGCCATGGGTATCACGAGTGAGGTATTTCTCACACCTTGTTAGAATTGTATAACCTTATGTTATTTAATTCTAACGCTAGAAGCCCGTCCAGTTCCTTTGTGGTTGCGGACATCTGAACCTGACATTCCATGCGCGTGGTTATTTATATATAATTTAGTGAATATTAATCGACACCGGAGCTAGGGGTGAGCAACCGGTAGTATTTTTGTGAATTCCTGTTTCCGGGCAAGGAGGGGAAAAGGATGTCACATTATTGTCGCAGGATACAGCGATCGCTCTTCTGTTGCGTACTATGTTTGCTGATACTGGCCGTGCCCGTAGCGGCGGCGACGCTTGTGGTCGGACCCGGGGAGGCGTATACGAGTATCCAGGCGGCGGTGGACGCCGCCAAGGCTGGCGATGAGGTGCAGGTGAAGGGCTGGAATTACCCGGAAGATGTTGAAATATCCACACCAATCAGCCTTGTTGGCAGTGCGAGAGTCAACTCGATTACCATTACTACGGATCGGGTGAATGTCAGTGGGTTCACGATTCATTCTGGTGGTGGTACAGGAATCTGGTTGAATCACGCAAATTTCTGCACGATTGAATCTTGCTCAGTCTCCTTTGGAGGTAGATGCATTAAACTCGAATTTTCGAATGACAATATTTTTCGGAACTGCGGCGTGAGCGAGCCGTTTATCGAGGGTTTCAATCTTGATCACTCCAGCAGAAACCTGTTCGAAGATTGCGAAACATACGGTGAAAGTTCAGCTCTCTGCTGTTGGGTGGCAAATTCGGATGAAAATGTCTTTTTTCAGTGCGGTTTCTCTGGCTGCCCGTATGATAGCACATCTGGAATGGTGCTCTATAGCTCCCGGGCAAATGAGGTCCGCCGGTGTGTTTTTTGGGGTCATAGAATGAGGGGATTAGTGACCGATGGCTCAACGGGGACTATCGTCACGGAATGCACGTTTTCGCAAAATTTTGTTAATGGTTTCGATTCCGGTGCATTTTATTGCAATAACTTTGTCCAGAACAAGTACGACCCATGGGGGGGACCGGAATGCAGCTCTCCCGATCCGATTGACTACTATTATGGTGGGGTGAAGTATACCGGACACGTCGGGAACTACTGGGATCTCTACACCGGTCTGGATACCGACAGCAACGGCATCGGCGATACACCGTTTGGGTGCGATGCATACCCGCTTATGGGTCCGTGGGAGGATGGTGTGATTCTCCCCCCGCCTGAACTGGGAAGGCCGATAGCGGTAAACGATGAGTACGTTACCCTGCAGGATCAACTGCTTGTTGTCCCCGCCCCGGGTATCGTTGGAAACGATAAAGGGCCATATTACATGCTGACATATGATCCGGTCAGCATCCAATTCATGAAAGGTGATCTCGAACCCCACGGCGATGGATCTTTTCTCTACACTCCCCCTCCCGGATGGACAGGCATGACTCATTTCAGTTACTGCCTCAGCATGTATCCCGACAGTGGGGGTGAGATGCTATTAGAATCCTGTGCCCTGGTAACAATCCATGTAAAAAAGCCGTCCGTTCCAGTGCCGGAATTACCCTCGGCGGGGGTAGCTCTGGCGATGGCGGCAGGGATCTGGGGTGTTTCGGCTCTTCTCCGGTGCCGGCGGGATAGCTGATCCCTTTTTGCTGGGACCGGCGGTGCCTGAAGACCTATTTATTGTTCCGCTGACAAAATCAGGACCCCGTGATACCCGCTCCCCTTCCGGGTGCGGTACCAGCGTCAGTAATCACAGTCGAATCCGAAGCATACGTCGTCGCCGTAGTATGAATTCTCCATCTCGTAGAAGAATTCGGCAATCATCACAATCAGGATATTATATACGGCGATCATGACGATGATGCCGACGATATAGATGATAATCCCGCCGTTCGTATAGTCGCGGAAGGGGATTTCGCCTGCATTCATCCGCTTTGCCGTCCGGTACGCATCGTACCATGCATATAGCCAGACGAGGATGCTGGGCACGACGAGGAAGGATCCGAAGAGGCCGATGAAAAACAGGATAAGGCCCTTTACGTGCTGTCCGTTATAGACCTGGCCGCTCCCGACCAGAAGGAACGACGCCACCAGTGCGAGGAGCGGATTTTTCTCCTTCTGTGCCGGGGCATACGACGGCTGTGCGGGGCCCGGAGCCGGCGGCGGAGGGGGGGGCGGTGGCGGCGGAGCCTGAGGCACCCGTGTGAGTTCCGCTCCGCAGTTTTCACAAAAATGATCCCCTTCTTGGGTTGGCATACCACATGCAGGACAGACGGGAACGACACTCACCACCTTTTTTTTATGAACAGGTTTTTTCGGGAGTGGCGTAATTAATGTTTTCATTCCCATTGTGGGAATCCCTCGTAAAAATCCGCAAGATTTTCAGGATTTTCCGGAGCACGACCGTTCATGATTCCCGCACCCCGCGGAGGAATTTTCGGTAAACATAAGAGCCCCGGTTTCAGATATACCGATACGTACTATGGCATCATACAACGAACCGGCAGGCAGGTTCATCATTGCCTGTGGTGTGGCGTTCGTCATCCTTGCGCTGCTGGCCGGATGCGTGGATCAGGAAGAGCGTAGTGTCGTGGTGTACACATCGGTGGATCAGGTGTACGCCGAACCCGTTCTTGATGCGTTTGAGGAAGAAACCGGCATTCAGGTCCGTGCGGTCTACGATGTCGAGGCGGCAAAGACCACGGGACTCGTAAACCGTCTTATTGCAGAGAAAGGAAATCCGCTCGCGGATGTGTTCTGGAACGGCGAATTCATGCAGACAATCCTTCTTAAGGAAGAGGGCGTCCTTGCGTCCTACGATTCCCCGAATGCCGCCCGAATCCCGGAGCAGTACAGGGATCCCGAGGGCTGCTGGACGGGAGTGGGAGGCCGGGCCCGCGTACTGCTCGTCAATACGGATCGGGTTCTGCCCGGGGAGTACCCATCCTCTGTCTTCGACCTTGTGTCTGATAGGTACGCCGCCAGCGATGTGGGGATCGCATACCCCATGTTCGGCACATCGGCTACTCACGCCGCCGCCCTTTATGCCGTGCTGGGCGAGGAGGAGGGCCGGGCTTTCTTTGAAGCCCTGCATGATCGGGGTGTCCGGGTCGTTGACGGGAACTCGGTCGTCCGCGATCTGGTGGCAAACGGCCAGCTGAAGGTCGGGCTTACCGATACGGACGATGCCTGCCGGGCATACGAGGACGGCGCACCCGTGGCCCTTATCCTTCCCGACCAGGAGGAAGGGGGCATCGGTACACTCGTGATTCCGAACACTGTCGCGCTCATTTCCGGAGCCCCGCATCCGGACGAAGGGAAGCGGCTCGTGGATTACCTGCTGTCGGAAGAAACAGAGCAAAAATTCCTGGCTATCGGCTGGATTCAGGTATCGGTGCGTGACGGGGGAGAAAGCCTCTCCTGTATCGGGATGGAGGGTGTCAGGGGAATGAATACCAGCGCCACTGCCGTTCACGCCGAACTGCAGCAGGCGAAACAGGATCTGACCGGGATATTTATCAGGTAACTCCATGAAATGGCCGGCATGCATATCAGGGTCACTGCTCCTCTCTCTCCTTTTTGCCGGTGCGGTGTTCGGACCCGTCGCGGCACTCCTCGCAGCTGCAGTGGGGGACGCCTCCCTCGTGAATGATGCCTCTCTCCTCCTCCTTCCCTCCGGCCGCCGGCTTCCGCTCTTCTGCCAGACTCTTCTGCTCTCGGGCGTGGTTGCCTGCATGGGCACTTTTATCGGATTTCTCGCCGCCAGCCGGCTCTGGGAGATGCGGACCGGCCCGGGATCGCGGGCACGGTGGCTCCTTCTCATTGCCGCACCCGTTCCCGCCTATCTCTATGCTCAGGCATGGATGGGAGTGAGCGGGGTTTTTGGCCGGGTTCCCCTATGGCTGCCGGCGGACATAATTCTGTCCGCATGGGTGCAGGTGGGAGCATTTCTACCGCTGTGCGTGGGTCTTTCCCTTCTTGGAATGGCGGCTGTGCCGCCTTCCGCACTGGAAGCCGCCCGTCTCGTCTATCCTGACATGACGGTTTTTGATCGGATTGTCCTTCCCCTTGCAGCTCCCGCGCTTGGCGCAGTTGCTGCCCTTGTCTTTGTTTTGAGCCTTACCGATTACAGCGTCCCATCCCTGTTTTCCCTGAATGTCTATTCACTCGAGATATTTGCCGAATTCAGCGCAACAAACGACCCCGCACGGGCACTGTTCCTTGCAGCACCCCTGCTGGGGATCACGCTCCTCGTGCTCATCCTGATAAGAGGGCTGATCCGGGACCTTCTCGGGGGAACCGGTTTCTGCCAGCAAGCCCCCCTTCCTCCGGTATACCCGCGATGGTTTGTCTGCCTGCAGGCCTTCGCGTGTGCGATCGTGCTCCTCCACCTCGCTGTTCTGGTCTTCTCTCTCATACTGGCTGCGGGCTCTCCCGCCACTGCGGCAGGGGCGATCACCGATGCGGGGGCGGATATCGGAGCAACCTTCTCCACGGCGATTATCGCGGCCCTTTGCGCCCTGCCGCTCGCCTACGGCGTCGCCTCACGAATGGACGGCGGCCGGGAGGGCGGGTGGCTGTGGATTTTGTGCCTTGCCCCTCTGGCCATCCCCGCACCGTTGATCGGGATCGGATTGATCGCACTCTGGAACACCTCACCTCTCTCTTTTCTGTACGGCACGGCGGCGATGCCCGTTCTCGCGTCTGTTGCACGCTTCGCACCGTTTGCAGCACTTGTCCTGCATGCCCAGCTTCGGCATACCGACCCGCTGCTCATCGATGCAGTACGGGTTTTCCAGAAAAGTCCGCTCGCGGGCTGGCTCCGTGTCCGGATACCCCTGATCGCTCCCGGGCTGATAGCGGCCGGGGGAGTGGTCTTTGCTCTTTCCGCGGGAGAACTGGGAGCAACGCTCCTTGTCATCCCGCCCGGGATGGAGACCGTGACGATCCGGCTCTATAATTACCTCCACTACGGATCGTCTGCCGCTGTCTCCGGTCTCGGCCTTGTGATGATGGGAATGATGGCTGCTGCGGGAGCGGTTATGGCTGCAGGCATCAGAAAGCTGGGGTGCCGCGACACAGACTCTGGGGGGGGCGGGCCAGAGTGATTGAATGCCGGCACCTCTCAAAGTCCTTCGGGCGAACGAGAGCGGTTGATGACATATCGTTCTCCGCGGACGGAAACCTCATTATTATCGGGCCGTCGGGAAGCGGGAAAACCACGCTCCTCCGGCTGATTGCCGGTCTCGAGGTGCCGGATGCGGGTTCGCTGTCCTTTGACGGAACACTGGTCAGCAAACCGGGCTGGGCTCTCCACCCCGCGCAGAGGGGTATCAGCTGTGCATTCCAATCGCCTGCCCTCTGGCCGCATATGTCAGTGTCTCAAAATATTCTCTTTGGAATGGGAGATGTCCCGGCAGAAACAGCCCGGAAACGGATGGAGGATCTGATGGAGCGGGCGGGGCTTGCGGACCTTGCGAACCGGTACCCGCGTGAACTATCGGGGGGGGAAGCCCGGCGGGTTTCGATTGTCCGGGCTCTCGCTCATGAGGCACGTCTCCTCCTCCTCGACGAACCGCTCCAGAACCTGAACGAGGAGTTGAAGGAAGAGATGTTCGGTCTGATGGTCGGGTGTGCTGAAAAGAACGGTGCACACCTTGTATACATTACTCACGACATGGCGGAGGCGGAACAGATCCCCGGAATGGTTCTTTCAATGAACAGGGGGAAGCTGTCCGGGCAGGACGGGGGGACCGGGAGGGTGTGATGGCCGACGACAGACGGGGCCCGGAGCAGCCTGCACGCCGTTTTATTGCTGCCGCCCAGATAGTTCTCGGATTCGTTATTGTGGCGGTGCTGATAGTTGTTGTCTTATTTGGTCTGGATCTTTACAAGGAGCAGACACTTCCCGATGGGTGCGTTATCGTCCGTCCCCCGGGCGAGGTCACCACCCTTCTCATCGACGGGGATGTGGTCTGGACCGGAGGGAAGGACGGCGTGATTCTGGTTGACCGCACCACATACGGGCGTCTTCCCCTGCCTCCCGGCGCTCCTGTATTCGGCTATGTACGGGATCTCTTCAGGGCTAGTACAGGTGCGATCTGGATTGCCCATGACGGAGGGCTTGCCCGGTATTTTGAAGGCTCATGGGATGCCTTCTCCGAACAGAACGGCACCCCGTTCAGACGCGGCCTGAGTCTGCTCGAAGTCGGCAGGAATACCCTGTGGGTGGGTACCGATCAGGGGATCTTTATCTGGAACGGGTATGGATGGGAGGAGGTAGTCCTCCCCGAAGAGATTTCGTTCGTGTCCGCTGACGTCCTCTTTCAGGACACGAGCGGTGCTGTCTGGGTGGGATGTTCTTCGCCAACGGAGGGCGGTCTCTTCCGTTTTGAAGGGAAGAAATGGCATGCGTACTCGCTTTCTGACGGTCTTCCTCATACCTCGGTCAACAAAATCGCAGAGGATCGGGACGGTACGGTCTGGGTGGCGACAGGATTCGCAAGCCGGGGAGGCGCCGCGCTGTATAAGGATGGTGCATGGAGCGCCCTCACAGAGGAAAACGGGCTCGCCGGCGGGTCGACACGGTCCGTTTATAAGGATCGGGACGGCCGGATATGGGTGGGATCGGAGTATGACGGTATAGCCGTTCTGGAAAACGGTATCCGGACCATTCTCACGGAGGCCGACGGACTTGCCGGGAATGAAGTGAAAGAGATGATTCAGGATGAGGACGGCGTCTACTGGTTCGGAACCGACAGGGGACTTACGATAATCACTGATATTCCTTCCTTTTTCCCGGCTGAAGGTGCACCATTGCCCTGATGGCAAAATCCAAATTTTCCGGACGTTTTTCGGTATCCGGGTTGAATAGCTGTCAGAATCAAGTATATATCTTTTTCAACAGGGAGAATTAATTGGAACGAAGAGGGAACGTCACCCACCGGGGGACGGGGATGATGCACATGGATTTTGATGAAGCCCAGCAGCGGTTTGCCCGGCTCACAACCCAGAGGAGCCAGGGGCAGATCCCGGAAGACCGCTATCGCACGCAGGTAAACGAACTGCGGGTGCAGGACCCGTCCGGTACCTGGTGGCAGCCGGATCCTGATTCCGGAGGGTGGATCTTCTGGGACGGCTCGGCATGGGTGCCGGGAACACCGCCGAAACGTGCGGCGCCGGCACAGAAACCGCGACCCGAAGCACCACGGAGCCAACCGGTGCCGGAAGGCGGCGGTACGTTTATGGATATGAAAACATTCCGGGAGATCTCCCGCACGCAACCCCTGTCGCAGCGCCCGCAGAAGTGGTTCGATCTTCTCTCCATTCTGGGCGGGATTGTCGTTGCCGTTCTCTGGTTCATTTATGGCAGCATCCGTGCCAGCACCGAAGGTTTTGACTTTGTCACGCCGATCCTTCTCATCGGCATCCCGGTCATGCTCGCCCTGTATCGCAGCCGGATTGACGATGTGCTGGTCTCCATTCAGCCTGTCCGGCAGAAGTTCTCACGGCCGTTGCTTATCGGGTTTGCCATCGCAACACCGTTTCTCACCGCGTTTCTCCTTTTCAATGTCCTCGGCTTCTCCAACTATGCCCTGCTCCACTGGAATATCATCCTCGGGACGCTTCTTTCGTATGCAATCGTCCGGGAACCGGTGCTCGCCTCCGGCGGATTTACGAGACCGGGCATGAACGGCAGACTCCCCATGCTCATGATTCTGGTCTGCTGCCTCTGCGTTACTGCGGTGATGGCCGATGACTGCGAAAAGGACCCCCTGAATGCGCAGGACTGCCTGCGGACCGCAGGGTATGCGCAGATGCTGGCCGCTGTGGTTTCAGCGACGTCGGGCATATTCGTGAACTTCCCGACATTCGTCCAGGCCGTGCAGCCGCAGGGAGGGCCGATGGATCAATGGCGGCAGAAGAACGAGGACGATTTCCAGAAATTCGTCGATAAGAAACGGGAGGGATTACATTACGACAAGGAAAAGGATGCCTGGGTCGCGGATTCCGAACTGAACAAACTGCAGCAGCAGCGGACGCAGAAACAGCATGAACTTGACGAACTGCAGAAACTGCACGATAAACGGGTGAAGAACCAGAAGAAGAATCTCATCAACGCCTCCGTGGGGGCAGCGGCGGGCGGCGATGCGGATAAGGCTGCGCAGATCCTCAAGCAGGAACAGCAGGCACTCGCCGATGAGAATGCCCGTATCAGGCAGATGCAGGCCGAAATCCAGAAACTGGATTCGGAGATCAGCTACCAGCAGACGAGGCAGCAGTTCCATCAGCAGAAATAATCTCGTTTTTTACCGGATGTGCCTACTGATGAAGCATTATGGGAACAAAGGAGAGAATGAGCTATGAATGAGCCAATAACACTCGAGACGGAAACATTCAGGGCGATTGGCCGGCGCTGGAAGGGGGTGCGCACCGCCCTGTCTCCGCTGGAATCGGGAGCGATGCCAATCGCGCCGGCAGCACTGCAGGAGTATCAGGCTATGGGGGTGCTCGACGCCGGGGGTCAGCCGACACCCGGGCTGAATAGTATTCTTTCGGTACTCGGTCAGGCCAACGCCAGTGTCGATCTCACACTTCTCGCCACCGGTAACGAAATCCAGCATGCGATGTATTTTTCGCCTGCAGGGGCCGTTCCGGTCCTCGTCACGACGATCGACAGTACCACAACCATCTGTCCCTCCGCTTCACCGGATCTGATCGTGAAAGATCTGGTCGCAAAAATGCCGGAAAAAACCGGGGTATCGTCGCCATTTTCTGCAGACATAGCCCCGAAGGATGCACGTATCCTTGCGGCGCTCATGGACCAGCAACGCCTATCAGCACAGGCGGCGGCTGCACAGTCGACCGCTTCCCCCGTCCCACCGGTTGTCTACTACCCCCCGGAACTCGAACCGATCCTCGAAAACTATATGGCCTCACCCTCCTCCTGGCTGCTGCTGTCCATGGTTTCCACTCTCACCGACGCGGCCTCAGTACCGGGGGATGAGATCGGAAAGGCCTTTTCCCGGCTGGTCTCGGCAGGATATCTCACCCGGTCAGGACAGGGATATATTCTCCGGCAGAACCTCCTCTCCCTTGCAAACAGGCTCCTCTCACCCGAGTTCTCACTCTTATGCACAATCCGGGTTATCGGCCCGAACGCCCGGGTGTCGACGGTGGAATTCGACAGCATCGGATTTGACGGCGGCATCCTGTCCATGATCTCCTGCCGGGACGATGCCGGTACGCTCTCTCTCAGGGCAATGGCACCGGAGGCGATCCTCGATATCGTCCGCCGGCTCGCCTCCTCCCCGCAATCGATCGCGGAAACACTGGGCATCCACGACCTCCCCGGCTCCCCGGCACCGCAGCCACTCCGGCAGGAAAAGGAGCCGTCCGGCTCGTTTTGCCCGGCGTGCGGTTCGCCAGCCGCACCCGGTGCAAAGTTCTGCCGATCATGCGGTGCACCTCTCGAGCAGCTACCCGCGCAAACAACCTGCAGGGAGTGCGGTCAGCCTCTCCGGCCCGGGGCCGCCTTCTGCCCGAAATGCGGCCGAAAAGTCGGGTGAAAGGAGAATCTTCCCTTTCAGGCCCAGACATCCGGTTTTTCCGCCGCCACTTCGAGGCGCATCATCCGGACATGGATCCTGTTGTGGCTGCCAGGCGGGAACCGGTCGAGATAGCAGCTGACAATCGCCGCGATGAATTCCTCGCGTTTTTCCTCCGGAACTCGTGTTGTATACGGGTGCCATGTGGTGCGAATCCACCCGGCAAGCCCCCCGGTATCCGGCTGGATCATATCCTTCTCAAAGAGTCTGCACTCCACTCCAACAAGCCCTGCCCCGGCGAGCCATTCCCGGTACTCTTCGGGCCCGTAGAAGCCGTACGGGAAGGAAAATCCCGTGAAGTACTGCTTCCAGGGTTTTTGGTTCGTGATTTCGTCAACAACGGCAAGAATGTCGGCGGCATTTCCCCGGCCGCCCATCTGGAGCAGGCACCGGCCCCCGGGTGCGAGAGCGCGGGTGATCCCTTCCAGTACCGGGCGGTGGTCGGATGCCCAGTGGAGGGCCGCGTTGGAAAACACAACATCGAATGCATTTGCAAATCCGAGATCGGTAAAATCCCCCTGCATAAAAGAAAGGTTCCTGTACTGCTGCTCCGGGTAGGCGCTCCGTGCAAAAGAGATCATGCCCGGAGAGCGATCCAGGCCGATAACAACTCCGTCCGGAATCCGGCGGGAGAGTGCCGCGGTTACCTTGCCGTCGCCGCACCCGAGATCCAGCAGGCGTTCGCCGCCGTTGAGCTCCAGTTTCGGAAACAGTTCCTGCGCCCAGGCTTCCTGCGCTGATGAGTGTGAATGGTAATCCGAAGGATTCCAGCCTTCCATAGCCTGATATTTTGGAGATTCGGCGATATCAGCATTCTCAGATGGGTTTTTAGCGTGGTGATGGAAGGAAATAGTTTGCTATCGGCAGTCCGCCCGAGGGTCCAACATCCCTATCCGGGACATATGTCCTGAAAACTGCGATTCATCCATAGAATAAGTCCAAATTTTTTCGCAGTCAACCAATGGTTTATGGGTGTCCGGGGCATATCCGTTGCTGTGATCAGCATGGACAGAAGGAGTGCATTCATCATTGCCGCAGCCCTGGTCGTTGCAATCGCTGCCGCGACGGTTCTTCTCGCTCCACCGGAGGAGATGGAACCGCCCGGGGGGCCGTCAGCCGGCCTTGCAAATCCGGCGGCGGTGTACTGCACGGAGATGGGATACGGGTATGAGATCAGGACTGACGCCGCGGGCAACCAGTACGGCGTCTGCATCCTTCCGGACGGGACCGAGCGCGATGAATGGGAGGTCTACCGTGAGGCCCATCCCGCCATCCAGGTTCCGCCGGTTTCTCTGCAGATTGGCACCGGGGGCATGATTACGCTGGGCGCGAAAGAGAGCGGCGGGACTTTCGATATCGAAACGGGACGCGGTTTTGCGATCATGCTCGACGAGAACCCGACCACCGGCTTTTCATGGGTCCTTTCCGTTCCGGAAGGGATCGTGCAGGACAGCGAGAGCTTTGAACCTCCCGCGGAGGGGCTCGTCGGCGCCGGAGGCATGCGGACCTGGATCCTGCACGGCGAGACACCGGGCACCTACGAAATTACTGGGGAATATCGCCGCCTGTGGGAGTCAGCCGGGGAACCTGCGATGAACTTTTCCGTGACGATTGAGGTTGTCTGACCGGAAAAACGGAGACCTCTTTTCGGGCCGAATGATCTGATATCGCAGTGCGGCATCTCCGGGTATATCCAATCCGCGGCGTTCCCGGTGGTCAGGAGGCTCCTCTCATGGTATTTCCGCATCAAATTCAATCGTTTTTTCCGGGAAGCGGGGGCTTCATTGGGATTTCTGTATGTCTTCTTCGATCGGTATTTTCCTGAGAACCATTTAGGTCACATCAGGACATAGTAGATCAGGAGATCTCACCATGGGAGACACAGTCAGACTGGGAATCATCATATGCGACAGGTACCGGACCTGTGGCGGGGGCAAGTGCCTGCGGGCACTGCGCAACCGCGAAGGGGCCTTTGAGCGGTATGCAGGAAAAGACGTGGAGCTTGTCGGATTTGCATCCTGCAACGGGTGCCCCGGCGGGAACATCGAGTACGTCCCGGAGGAAATGAAAAAGAACGGTGCGGAGGTTATCCATCTTGCCACCGGCATGGTTGTCGGCTATCCTCCCTGCCCCCGGATCCCCTATTTTACCCGGTTTATCAGGGAAAAATACGGGATGGACGTCGTTGCCGGCACGCACCCGATTCCTGAGAATTATTACACAACCCACCGGGAGCTCGGTTCATGGGACTCGGATACGTGGAAAGAGCTCATTGCGCCGACACTCACGGACGAGAAAACCCGGCTTGCGTACGACTGAATCCCCGTCCGGCAGGATGCCTGTGGCTGCATCGTTGCCTGAGAGCGGGCATGCGGAGCCTCCGGAAAACCACTGCTTTTTCAGGCTCAGAACCGGTAATGGCCGCCCTCTATTTTTATGGTTTTGCCGTGCGTCAGTGCATCGGCGATTTTTTTCCGCGCAGATATCACCAGCCGGTGAAACGTTGGCTGTGAAATATCCATCATTTTGGCACACGTGCTCTGGTCGAAACCTTCGAGATCTTTGAGCCGCACGGCTTCAAATTCATCGAGAGAAAGGATCATCTCTTCAGGCGCCGTCACTCCTGCAGCCGGAGGCCCAAAGGAGGTGAAGGCGGGCTGGAACCCAACTCTCCTGCAGCGCCGTCGTCCCGGCATTACTCAAGAGTACTGAGACGTCGTTCAATGTCAGCTTTTTCTGCTTCAATGCGTCTGAGTTCCGCTTCGAGAAGCTGTTTTTCTGCTTCCGGGCTCAATGGCGCGGGTTCGGGATAGTTTGCGTAATACGCCGGGCCGAAACCCATGCCGAAGCCCCGGGCCCTGCCGAAACCCCGGCCGAATCCCCGCGCGAATCCTCTTCCGAACGCCATACCGCTGCCGCAGGGGCCCATGCCCCTGCCGGTTCTGGGCCCGTATCCAAGCGGGCCGGTCTGATCAAATCCTGGCATCTGTTTTACCTCAAGTTATGAATATATATTCATATCACTGATAATGGTGCCGGATCCGGCAACCCGTGCCGGCAAGGAACAAAGGTGGATACCGCCCGCCGGAGCGGTGCAGCCGGATGCAGGCGATTACCCGAAAACCGGCGACCGTGGGCCCGTGCCCACTCTCAGCGTGGCACCGGATCCGGCCGTGCCGGAGGGGGGCGGACCCTGCCGGGAACCTCGATTGCACGGGATATGAGCGGCGTTGAAATCCCCGGTTTTGTTTTCGACGGAGCCTGCACCGACCCGGCATTCGGGATCGTCGAAGCCGCATGTTTACCGGCGTTCCTGTGGGGCACATACTCTTTTCTGCACCGGACGCCGGAGTGCAGGGTGTCAGCGCGCGGCAGACACCACGCACCGTCAGTGATCCCCGGTGGCGATAATCCGTTGGAGAATAGTGCGGTGATTATCCATGCATTGTGAATTCGCAAGGATTAAGGCCTCAAATATAATTTACTTAATTATCTATAAAGTAAATTATATTATATTAACTAATTCCCGGAGGACCTGAAAATGAGGAGAGCGAAAGCAGACAGGAGCGTTCGGCAGGGCCTGCTGGCCCTCGTTCTTGTGGCGGGCATGCTTGTCATCCCGGCGGCGGCAGCGACGACCGCGGTGCACGTCATAAAGTACGACACGGATGGGACGACCGTACTTGACGAAGTTACTGTCGACTACCTCTGGATGGAGGCAAACCTCCCCGTCCTCGGCGACGGGGTGACGCACTACTACCACCAGGGGCCGGTCTTCATTGATGACCCGGACGAAGCGACGGAACAGGCGCTCCGCTGGAATCCTGCGGAGGACACCAATGTCGATACCAAGGACATGGGCGCGGTCAAAGGCACCAACGCAAAAGACCTCTGCGATCTCGTCGGCGGCATGGATGAGGGCGACGAAGCGAAATTCAAATCGATCGACGGGTGGAACAAATATTTCGCCTACGAAAACGTCTACGGGTACTCGTCCCGCGAGGGGCCGATTGTGCTCGCATGGTGGCGCCCCGATAAGGGCTACGTTTCGGAAGGATACAATGACGGCATCCGGATGGTCTGGTTCGCCGATGACTCGACAAATCCGTGGGGATACCATGCGTTCGGAAACTGGGACTGGCACGAAGCGGCCGATGAGCAGTACTGGTACTACTACTATTCGGGAGGCGAAATGTACCCCACCACGACAGGCCTTTCGGGCAAGTATATCCCTGAAATCAGTATCTACAGCCACGATGTGCTCTCCGCCGACTTCACTGCCGATGTGACCTCCGGCTCCGCCCCGCTGACGGTGCAGTTCACCGACGCCTCCACCCTCGCGACCGGCTGGGCCTGGGACTTCGAGAACGACGGCGTCATTGACTCCACCGACCAGAACCCGTCGTTTGTCTACAATGCCGCGGGCACCTACACGGTCTCCCTGACGGTGACCGACGGTTCAGGATGCGACACCGAGGTGAAGACTGACTACATCACCGTGACGGACGGACCGTCGCCCGTGCCGGAGTTCCCGTCGCTGGCCCTGCCGGCGGCGCTCATGATCGGCATCGCGGGTGTTGCGTTCGGCCTGAGATCCCGCAGCCGGGAGGGAACGGAGAAGCAGTAGGGGAAAGGCCGGGCTGAGGCCCGGGAACACCTCTTTTTATTCTATCCTGATTACACAAGGGTAATTTCCCCTCCGGGTAAATTGGCGGTGCCTCCGGATGCCGCCCCGAAGGTGTGGGAGGGTTATGCTTCGGTCATGCCGGAACAGTGCCCGTCGCTTACCTACCAAAACGGCACCGCCTTCGGAGCCTCGCTGCAGGAAAAAACCGTGTTATTGCTTCTCCTGTGGTGAAGAACGACAAAAAATAAGTGTGTGGTTTAGGCTTCCGGCGGGATCATGACCGCATCGATGGCATGAATGACGCCGTTGCTGCATTCGACATCGGTGATGATGATTATGGCACCGTCCACCATTACTCCGTCTGAGGCATCAATGGTCAGTGCGCTGCCCTGCAGGGTTTCTATCGTGTCCATGGCCATGACATCGGCAGCCATGTACCTCCCGTCTGCCACATGATAGAGGAGGATTTGTGTGAGCTGTCCTTCGGGCTCCTCCAGCAGTGTATCAACCGTTCCCTCCGGCAGCGCCTCAAAGGCGTCGTCCGTGGGTGCGAATACGGTAAAGTCCTTCGCTTCGTCGCTGAGTGTTGTTGCAAGGCCTGCTGCCTGGACCGCTGCAACGAGCGTGGTAAACCGCCCGTCGGAAACTGCCGTCTCTATGATATTGCCTTTCGGCAGCATTACTGCGTCAATGACCTGTATGACACCGTTGCTGCAGATTATGTCCGTTGTTATGACATTTGCACCCTCGACCACAATGCCGTCTGTTGCGTCAAACCGAATCCGTTTGCCAAGGAGCGTCATCGCATCCGGCTGTGATGCAATATCTTTTGCCAGCAGGTCTCCTGATACGACATGATACAGGAGGATGTCCTTCAGCTCCCCTTCCGGGTCCTCGAGGAGGGCCGCGACCGTTCCCTCGGGAAGTGCCTTAAAGGCATCATCCGTCGGTGCAAATACGGTGAACGGCCCCTCCCCCGAGAGCGTCTCCGTCAGGCCGGCGGCATCGACCGCCGCAAGAAGGGTCGTAAACGACCCGGCATCCTGTGCGGTCTCCACGATGGTGTTCACTGCCGGTGTCTGCGTGGGGGTTGCCTCCGCGGATTCGGGAGTGGTGCACCCGGCGACAAGCACTGCCGCTACCATAAGCATGAGACCCAGCATTTTTAGTACTTTCATTCACTACACCCCCCATCCTCTGATGGGATAGCCGTTACTTGATGTTTCTTATCTTAAGTGTTGTCAGGGATCGGGAAACGGACTGTGACACAAAAAGAAGGGACAAACCCGCTTTCAGTGGAATGTGCCGTACGGGCCTTTCCAGTTACGAGCTTTCTCTAAGAATTTCGCATACCCGTTCTTTCGGATGAATTCAATCGATTGCCTGTATTTTGTGTATTTATGGCCCTTTTTACCGTAAAAACCGGAGATTATGGTACAGGTGGCATAGTCCGGGCAATCAGCGCAGGTTTCGAGGTTTCTTTCCCGGAAACAGCATATTTTCATCGGGCATCTGGCCCGGGTGATGTCCCTCTCTCCTTTATGGTACCCCAGTATACAGCTCTTTCAGATCCCTCGATGCAATTTGCAGGTCGCAGGCGGCGGTTCCCGTCGCCCACGGCTTCGCGTGATATCGTGCCCCGCAGAGGATGCAGATCCCCATAACGTGGACTTGATTATATTATTGTTTTAGAGAGCAATAACATAATAAATATATATGTGGCACATATTTTATATGAAAAATTCTATAAAATACCGCATTATTACTTTTGTCTTGTTGATCTTAATTGGCATTTTTGGAGTAATTATAATACCAAATATTTTTAGGGAATCTATCTTAACTCCATCCCTGTCAACCGTAGGAGTTGCAATTTCTGTTGCTGGTATCGTTGGACTGGTGAGGGAAGCCCTTATTGTACCAGCAATTAGCAAGGAAAAAAAGAGAGAGAATATGGATTTAATAAATAAAATTGAATCTTCTGTTTCTGAAAGCTTAAATTTTAAAATACGATGTAAATATCCAAATGTTGTACAAGTAGTGGAAAATCGTCGGGAATATCCTTATTATAAATTCTGGATGAATGAACAAGTTCAGACGATTGATATATTAGGAAGATCGGTTCTTCACAGTTTAGAACGCGATTTGCAAGGATATTTAAAACAATCCGCATATTCAGTGATAAGATCCAAACTTGAGCAGGGAGCTCGAATTACAATTATTTTCTATAATCCTCAATCGCAATATATTGATATAATAGCACGTGAGGAGGGACGATCAAAAGAAGTGG
>LKUD01000082.1 GCA_001412355.1 Methanoculleus sp. SDB | reverse complement strand
TGACCTTCGAATACAGCCTCTCGTGGATCGAATACATCGCCGTATATCTCAAGATCTCCGATCCCGCGGAAGAACTCACCAACGCACTTTCGAGCCATTCGGTGAGACCCGCTCAGGTGATTTCAACCAGTGACAATACCATCATCATTCAGATATTCGGATTTGCCACCCGTGTCGCGACCGAATCAGGCATTGCCTACACAACGCCGAACCTTTCATTCGTTGAAGCACAGCAGATCCTTGACGAATACTGGTTCGCACCGCTCATAAACCCGGACTTCTCGCCGGGCATTACGACCGTCCGGTTCCCTGACGGGTATGAAACCGTTTACACGAATCAGCTCGTACTTCCCGGTATCACCCACGAGGTCATCACCTGATACGGCATCATGAACGAGCAGACGGAATCCGAACCCGCCCATAGGCACCCGGCACCCGCATGGGTGCGGAGCAGCGTCTATGCCGCATTTCTTTTTTCCCGCAAGTATGCACGCGAACAGGACTACCAGACCGAACGGAAATGAATAATCAGTGTACCCGATGTATGCCATGCACAGCCGATAACTGCATGAATTATCAGTAAAGGCCGGAAAAAATATATTTATATATTTCTTCCGTTATCCCTATTCAATGGTCGAATCTCCCCGACCCCTCGGGATTTTGTGTGCCTGTGCGGTTCTTTCTGTACTCTTTTTGCTCCCTGCTGCCGTTTCAGCCGTATATGATTCCTGGACATATACCCCGGGATCGGACGTTTCCGGCGTTACGATGACCCCCGACGGATCGACGGTACTTGTCGGCGGGGGAAGAATTCACGTGCTGAATCCGGACGGAACAATCCTCTGGAAGAAATGGTTTGGCGATCATATCAGCATCTCAGCCAATAGCAATACGGTGATCTGCACGTTTGGATCACAGATATACCGCTATACGGGAGATGGAAAATTCTGCTGGGATATTGCGGTGGAGAGCAAACCACGGGATGTGGTGGTGACGCCCGACGGGTCACGCATCATCGTCGGGGATGCAACAGGTACCGTCTCTTTCATCGATGCTGCGGGCGAAATTATCAGGGAATTCGTCACCGATAAAGGGACGGACATACGGGATGTCGCGATTTCAGGAAACGGCAATACGATCGGGGTCATCTCTCCTGCCGGTACGTGGTGCTTTTCAAAATACGGCAATATGCGGTGGAAAAAGGATGACCGGATACAGGGTGACGGCGGACAGTGTCTCGCACTCTCCCGGGACGGGGGAGAAATCGCCGCCGGATGCGGCGAAATCCTCAGGTACCTCAATACCAGCGGCGGGGTTGTCTGGAAGCATGACTGCGTCCGGAGCATCACCGCGGTTGCCATTTCAGGGACCGGGGAATATGTCACAGCCGCGACACAGAGCAATATGCTCCTGTTCTTTACTGCGGACGGGACGCTTCAATGGGACTTCAATCTCGGGAAGTCCTCCGAAGGAGGAGAGATTACCGGGCCGGGAATCCGTGATCTCTGCCCCGACCGTATAGAAGACGGATGGGTACAGGATATCGCCATTTCCGAAGACGGGGAATGGATCCTCACCGGATCAACGAATAAAATGGTCCGCCTCTTCAGCAATGACGGAAGCCTTGTCTGGAGTGAAAGGGCCGACAATCCCGTTGATTACGTCGCTCTCACCGAGGACGGATCACTCGGGATTGCCGCTACCGAGTCACAGGTAATCTCAGTGGTACGCCGGCCCGACCCCGAACCCACTCCCGCGCCCGTTCCACCTGACGTAGCGCCCCCGGTGATTCCGGTAGTCCCCTCACCCCCTCCCGAAGACCCCGACATACTCCCACCGCCCGTCGTTGCGGCATCGCCCGAACCCCATTCCCCGGCAGAGATGCTCCGTGAATTTCTCTCGGGGGTAGGCACAGACAACGACGTCCTGAGAATGATCCCGATATTAATGACTATCCCATTCCGGTAAGCACGGGATTTTTCAGGCTTTTTTTACCCCTCCAGTTTCACCCCGCCCCTCTGCCCACCCCCTATAGCAGAGAGGAACCAAGGATATGATCAGCCAGCTTCGGCGGAGCAAACCCCTCCGGGAGGAGGTGTACTGCCGCCCGACTGCTGGTGACGCATGGAGGAAGAACCATGGGAGATTTTGTTGAAACAAACAACCAGAAAACCGCGACCCGGGAGCTGGCAGCCCCGATTGCGGACATCTCGACATTTGAGACCCTTATCCAGAGTGTACTGGATGACAATCCCTTCGGGTGCACGGATTACACGGAGGACGGTGCCGTTGTCGACGGGATCGCCCGGAACCGTGAATCGTATACGGTAAAGGTGAACTACGAAACTACCGAGGGAAAGAAGATCGGTACCCTCACCATCCGCGCTCCCACTGTCGCGGCATTTACGGCAGGTGCGGCTGACGTGATGGGCAATACCGATCTCGGGACTGCCTTGGGCGGAAGCCCCGTTCGGGATGCAGCCCACGAAGCATTCTCCTGCCGGCTGAAGTGCCATGACCCGGCGGGCGAACTCTATTTCGTGACATTCACCCGCAACAGGGTGACGATCACATCGTACGGCGAGGATTCCATCAGGGCGGCCGTCGAGGCATGGGCCGATACCGTTCCCGCACTCGGATGACCGCGGAGCAGGCCTCCGGATTATCCCTCTTTTTTTATCCTCCGGAGAGCCTGCTATATAGAGCATCATACGGTTTTTTACCCTGCAGGAGGCGGGATGGAGGATACACCAAAATAAGCACCTTTCAGAAGGTAATTTTAAAAAAACCGGATATTCATGCCCCGCCCGGGGGCCGCCGCCCGGGCATATAGCATTCTATCCAATCGGTTCCTGTCATTGCCGTGCGGAGGAGGACGGCACACACAAGCAGGAGAATGCCCGCGGCAAGAACCTGCGAATCGGCAAGCCCGAACAGATCGCGGGAATAGTGAACGAGTCCCAGTCCTACGCTCTTCGAGTACAACGGCCAGAAAACCGGAAATGCCGGATTATACACTGCAATGTCACATGCAAGATGGACGGCATATCCAAGCGCCCCGAAGAGCAGCCCGTCACGGAGACGGACATTAAAGGGGGGGAGACGGAGGAAAAGAGCAAGCAGTACCGCAAAGACAATGAGGGCCGCGAACGTGTGGAGATCCCCATGGTCCAGCGGGCGGGAGTTGACCATCAGGGAAACACCGAGCAGCCGCCGGGCAACCGGAAAGAGAAAATGGTCGATATCGGGAGCCCATGCGCAGACGATGATGATCCATGAGGGATCGCGGCCCGTGAAATGACGGTACCCCATCCCGGCCATGATTGCGAATGCCGCCGAGTAGAAGAGATGTTCGAGCAGCATGGTAATAAGAGAATATGTGGTGCAGAGAGAGGATAAAGAAATTGACGCAGATAAGTACCATCGGGGGGGGAGGATAACTCAGCGCATCCCACTCCATTGCAGGGTCCCGTGCACAACTACCCGCTCTGATATTCAATGACCAGGCTTCACCATGGATACCCGGCCTCTTATGCGAAAATACTCGCTCCCCGGCAGAATTATAACTCATCGGTGTGCCGGCAGGGCACATCCTCGTGTATCCCCCTCTTCCTGTACTTCGGTTCCGTAGTTATCAGCGGACGCCTCGAATCCGGAATCGCGGAACGTATAGCATCATAGAGTATATCGCAGGAAAAGGAACGGTCCCCGCTGAACGGACAGACGAATGACAATAACTTCATTCACCGTTTGAAAGCGGGAAATAACGCCGGTATACCTCTTTTCTCTCATCAAGATCCGTATGCAGATAGATCTCGGTCGTCCTGATGGAAGAATGGCCGAGATTTTCCTGCACGACGCGGAGATTCCGGGACCGGCGATAGAGTTCGCTTGCGTAACTGTGCCGGATTTTATGAGGAGTAACGCCGGGAGGGGCGTATTTCCGGAAAATATGCTGTACCGTGCGGGGCGAGAGGGGATGGCCCTGCTGCCCTTCAAACAGCGGCCCCGTGACACGTCCCGCCACCATAACCCGTATCCCGGCAAGGGTGTCCTCATCGACAAAAACAATCCTGATTTTACCTCCTTTTCCCCTGACACGGATGGTGTGATCCTCAAAATCAATATCGCCGATATCGATGCCGCAGAGTTCTGAAACGCGGACGCCCGTGGCATAAATAGTCCGAAAAATAAGCCTGTCCCGCAGATCAGGGATGGATTCTATGAGTTTTATGACCTGGCTGTGCTTGAGGTACACCAGCTCCTGCTCTTTAATCCTGGGGCGGTCAACTGCTGCCAGCGGGTTTGCGACAACCACGCCCTGCGCATAGAGATACCGATAAAATGAGCTTAATGTCGAAATAACACGATGCAGAGTCGTTGGTTTGTACGTCCGCATCGATGCGAGGAACGAGAGATAGTCGGTGATAAGGAGGTGCGTTGCGTCCACGTCGGTGTCAATCCGGGCCGTCGCGAGGTCTTTCCAGTATATTACGAGCCGGTCGGGTTGTGCGTTGCGGCGGAGCCAGAGATACTGGGCGAAACGGCGGATTGCCTCCTCGTAGCTCCGGACAGTCCGGGGCGAATAATTACGCATTCTCAGGTGATGGCTGAAGCGGGGAAGCCATTCGGAGAAATAATCGCCCTCCATTGATATTTCTTTCATAGCTCCAAGAATTTAAGTTTTGCGTAGAATCACTCTTCTGCGCAATCCTTCCGGGGAAGGGGGAACAACCACAGGGAAGGATTGCGCCGGAAAGAATAATGCTGCCCCTTCCTCCCCGCATACCCGGTGTAGCCATCCCCGAAAATGAGGAGGTTTGGTGATTATAGGGCACGAACCTTTTTTGCGGTAAGGTATCTGTGTCGGGAGGTTTTTTGGGTCTGGATTGCGGACCAAAAGGTCCAGTCAGAAAGTCGCCCCGCCGGTATTTAATGCACAGACCGTGCGGCGGGAAAGTAAACGACACCGCGAAAACCGCCATTCAAAAAAGCTCTTTCTGGGCAGGAATGAGTCATCGGAACATATTAACTGAATGTATTTTTCATAAGCCGTGTAAGGCCGGATCGTCGTCCCGCCTATACCATTCATCATAAGTGACAGAAAAACAGGCTTAAAACCGTTCTATTATCCATGATTCCGGCAGTGACACGAAAATGATGAAGCCGACTGTTGTGCTGTCAGACAGGCGGAAAGCGAATCCTTCTCCGACAAGGAGGGGCTGCGATTCCCGGGGAACAGGAGTAATCCCGGCAAAAGATTATCTCCGATCCCATTGGGGCCGACGGAGGTGCGGAAGGCAGTAATGATGCCGGGAGTGCCATAAAAACGGCCACAGGCCACCAATATCCGGATGCTGGCTCCAAATAATCGCAAATCGAATTACGGAAGCGCCGGTACATCGGCCGCCATATACCATATGATGCGATACGCAGGCAGGGCTCGGACCGCGATATTTTTCTCTGCTCCGCCGGGCCGGTACGGCTGGCAACCGGGATTCCCGTGGATGGCCGGAGATAGTCGCCCATCAGGGGCGACCCGGCAGACCCCGGATCATCCACGAATCCCGGATACGGTAGGGAGACGGACTGTGCCGTTCCACGGGCATTTCCGCATATGGCCGGAAAAGGGATCCCCGCACCGGAACGACCCGGAGGACACGCGGGCATTATTCACCGAACCCGTGATACGGAGGGGGGGCGGTCCCGGCCACCGGGGCGGCGCGTGAGAGGCAGTTGCTGCAGGCAGTATCCAGCCCGCTTCAGCGACAAAATCAGGAGAAACGCCCCGATGAGTCAGCGAGACGAAAAAAAGCGAATACACGTATAAACCCTATGATGGTATATCTAAGCCGCGCTTCCCCGTGCCGGTACATGGCAGTTCCCGGTATGCCTGAAAACCAGTAACGTTGAATAGCGAACCACACAGAGGTATAGTCAATGGAGGAACCGGGCAGAGTGGAACAGGCAGACGCAGGCGGCACTCCTCCGCCTGCAGCAGCACCGGAGCAGGATGTGCCGATGCTGGGCATGCCGGCCGGGAGTGGAATAAAGGAGAGTAGCGAATGTGCGGAGGAACAGGACTGCTCCCCTGCCGGTGAGAAGGAAAACGAAGCCGAACCCCTTCCGGCCCTCACACCCGAACAGCGCGAACGGATCGGCAAATACCGCAAATTCAAGAAAGTCGACGGCGCCACCTACCACCGCGTCAACGGGTTCCTGAGAAAACATACCTATGTCACCGCACGGGAGTGGGCAATCGCACGGCTCTGTGCCGATTTCTCGACACGGAGCGGTGCGGAGATGACCTTTATCGGCCAGAATCTCCCCGACCTCGTGCCCTTCATGACCGATACCTACACCCCGCAGGCCGTCAACCAGGCACGGAACTCCTTCAAGCGGAAGGTGAGAAAAGCCGGAGCAACATTTTTTTACGGAGCCCTCTGCGGGTTTTTCACCGCAGAAGAACTCGACGACATCCTCTTCGAATCGAGCGAGGTTGCACGGTTTCTCCTCGAGGTCGAAGGAACAACCATCGATATCGACGACGAACTCGATATCGAGGACCGGATCGCCGAAGTCATGCGCAGCGTCGCCGAGGCCGCGTCGATGATCCGCAGCCAGAAACCCTGTGGGCCGGACGAGGACGAACCGGAGGAGGAAAGCCCGTGAAGATTATTCATGTCGCCGGGTACTCGGGCAGCGGCAAGACACGGTTCATCACCTCCCTCATTGGCGTTCTCGGAAAACGCGGAACGGTGGGTGTCGTCAAGCATATCG
Source organism: Methanoculleus sp. SDB (assembly GCA_001412355.1). Lineage (NCBI taxonomy): Archaea > Methanobacteriati > Methanobacteriota > Methanomicrobia > Methanomicrobiales > Methanomicrobiaceae > Methanoculleus > Methanoculleus sp. SDB. Next base: position 4,588 of record LKUD01000082.1, on the reverse strand, counting down.
GCCACCACCGTCAGCAGCTGCCGGAAGGGAAGGACACAACCCTCTTTTATGCCCACGGTGCCGACATTGTTGTCGGAATCGACGAAGAAAAAGCACTGGCTGCGATACGAAAACAGGGCATCTCGGGGGCACTTGGCATGCTCGCGCGGGCCGGGATCAGATACGCAGTGATCGAGGGATTCAAGACCGAACCATTTCCGAAGATCATCTTCGGTGATTTCGAGGACGATACCTGTGTGCTCCGGAATCCGGACGTGGACGAGGTGCTTGCATCCCTCGATCTGTTCCCCGAGTACGAAACCGCCGAAACACTCCTCCGCGAGCTCGGTCGGGTGCAGGACGCAGCCGGTACGGGTGCTCTCCTGCTGTATCGCGGGGTAACGGAGGGGGAAGGAGCCGGAAGTTTCCCGCAGATCCGGGAGGAACCCGGATCCCGCGACGGCATCCAGAACATCCACCTCTCAGCGAAAGGGGGTGGAATTGCGGGGGAGACATGCATTGCCGTGCTCGGGCGCACCCGTGCCGCGGCATTCTCCGAACTCTCCCGGATACTTGAGGGAGCTGCGGACCGGAAAGACGGCGGAACCGGTGAAGAGGAATGAATCAGGCAGGAAATCCAATGAAACAGCAAAAACGGCTCTTCGGAACGAACGGGGTACGGGGGATCATCGGAACCGGCATGACCCCGGAACTGGCCATGCATATTGGAATGGCACTCGCATCCATGAGGCCGGGAACGATTGCGGTCGGCCGCGACACGCGAACATCGGGGCCGGCACTGTCGGGTGCGATCAAGGCAGGCATCATGGCCTGTGGGTCTCGTGTCTGCGACGTCGGCATCGTCCCGACACCTGCTCTCCAGTACCTCGTGCGGGAAGGATTCGATGCCGGAGCGATGATTACCGCATCACACAATCCTCCCGAATACAACGGTGTCAAGGTGATAGAGGCGGACGGAACCGAGATGGACGACGGAGAGACGATTGCCCTCGAAAAACGGATTTTTTCCGGGAATTTCACCGTGAAAAGCTGGGATCTTGTCGGTACCGAGATATTCGCCCCCCATCTGGCGGAACGGTATATCGAAGCGGTCGCGGGGGCGTTTCCGGAAGGTATCGGCCGCGGAATGACGGTCGTGGTTGACGCAGGTTCCGGGCCCGCGTCCCGTACAACACCCGCAATCCTCGCCCGCCTGGGGTGCAGGGTCCACACCATCAACACGACGGAAGACGGCACTTTTCCCGGCCGGCTCCCCGAACCCTCCCCCGCAGGGCTTGCACCCCTCGCAGAACTGGTGCGGGAGACCCGGGCGGCGTTCGGTGTCGCCCACGACGGCGATGCCGATCGAGCGGTCTTCGTGGACGAGCAGGGAGATTACCTTGAGGAAAACCGCGAGTTTGCCCTCATGCAACGGTATGCGTGCCGGAAACACCCCGGCACCGTCGTCACCACCGTATCAACATCCCGGCTCTGCGAAACGGTGGCGAAAGAGACCGGATGCCGGGTGCACTACACTCCGGTAGGAAGCATTTACGTAGCACGGACGATGCTTGCCCTTGCGGGAGCCGGCGAAACGGTCTCCTTCGGGGGTGAGGGGAACGGCGGGCTTATCTTCCCCGCACACCAGCATTGCCGTGACGGCGGCATGGCGGCGGCGGCGATGGTCGCCCTGCTTGCCGGTGCCGCGGAGCCCCTGTCGGCACTTTCGGCAGCGTTGCCCCCGTATGTCATGATAAAGGATAAAATCGATACCGATGATCCCGCGGCCCTGTGCTCACGGCTCATCGGTGCCTGTGCCGGTGAGGAAACCGACCTGACGGACGGCATCAGGATTAACCGTCCCGATGCATGGGCACTCCTTCGCCCGTCGGGAACGGAACCCTTCATGCGCCTCGTTATCGAGGGCGACACCCGGACCGCTGCCGAACGGCTGCAGGCGGATATCATGGCGGTGATCGGGCGTCCTGCGCGCAACTAACACTTAAGTATTCCCGGCCCAGAATATCACCTCTGACACGATTGCTATGGCACAAACATCCTCCCGGGGTGGCAGGCAGACAGAACCCCGAACGATCAGGGTGATGATCTCGGGGCGTGTCCAGAAAGTCGGTTTTCGTGCCTGTATCCGGAAAATTGCGACGAATCTCGGCATCACCGGTGAAGTCATGAACCTGGAGGACGGGCGTGTGCTCATCCACGCGACGGCCGAACCCGTAATACTGGAAAAGTTCACGTCGATGCTCTACGGCTGCCCCCGTGCAATCGTCCGGGACGTGAACGTGAACGCATGCGAATTCATGGCTTTTCCGGACTTCTCCATCGAGAAGGGCGTCCATCAGTATGTGAAGTGAAAATCCTCTTTTTTCCCGATAAACCGGAGATACCGGAGAATATTCGTATCGATTATCTCCTGGTTAATCGTCTCGCGCAGCCTGCGCACGAGATCCTTTGTGATCCGGCCCGCGAGATGGCAGCGTGTATCGGCGCACTCGTAACTCCCCGGCTGCATGCCCTCGCGGGCCCGCGTGAAGACCACCCGGTCGACCATCATTGCCTTCAGCGGGTCGATGAGATCAATCACCAGCGACCGATCACCCTGCCGGAGCACGCCGATGTCGGGATCAAGATGAGCGCCGACAAGTGACACGAGCGTCGTGCCAAAGAGGAGGGCGTAGCCGAGCGAAAGCATGGCATTGACGGGATCGCGGTGCGGACGTCCCGTTCGCCGTTTAAATCCGAGATCGCGCGGAACACTCCGTGCCATGATCTCATAGTACATATCCGAGGTCAGCCGGTGGATGCGCCGCAGCCCGTCCATCTTGATGAGGTACTCCATCTGATCAAATGCCGAATGAAGGAAATCCTGCTCTCCTTCGTAAAAGAGCGCCATATCGAGCAGTTCCTCTGTCTTCTCCACCATCAGCAGGCGGGAACGGAGGGAGGCCCTCACAAGCTCCACCGCAGCCGAATGGACAGGCACCTCCTGCTGGAGCGTGCGGATAGCGGTGTCTTCCCGAAACCCGAACGGCCTGAGCGTGCCCATGGGCGTCCCGTCCGCATCAAAGAACGAGACGCAGGCACCTTCCCTCATCAGGTGGTTGATGACGGACGTATGTACGGAATGCCCCCCGACGATCAGCAGGTGCCGGACAGACGAGAGGGGATACTCCCGGATAGTGCCCCTGTACTGGATAGTGAGCGTGGTGGTCGTGGCCCGGATATGACTGCCGAACCCCGAGACGACCTGCCACGGGAAAAGGTCGCTTGCCATATGCACATTCCCGGATAAAGACAGCCCTCCGTCCGAGGGCGTCCGATACGGAATAATCTTGTCAATGAGACACATTAACCCATCGTTTCGGAAATTCCTACCGAAATGGAAAAAAAGAAGAAAATCATACCCCTGCTCCATGCAGGGGGGCGCCAGGGCGGAGTGGGAGACTCTCCGCGAGGTACTGGTCCATGAACCGGGAATCGAGGTCTTTTTCGCCCTCCTCTCCCCGTCCGCACATCTCTATGAGCGGTTCTTTGATCTCGAGGGGGCACGGCGGGAACACCGGCAGCTCCGCTCGGTACTGCACGATCTGTTCGGGATCAGGGTCCGCGTGCTCTGCGATACCATCCGTGACGGGGCACGGCAGTCCGCGGAGATACGCGAGATACTGCTCTCGCTTGCCCGGAAACGATTCTCAGCACGCTGTGATGGGGATGCATGCACGCTCTCGCCGCGGATCAGGCAGGCATGGCAGGAAGCCGCGCAGCTGGACGACCGGGATCCCGCCCACCTCTCACTCATCGCATGCCTCAACCCGGCACTTGTCTTCGGCGAAGCCGGCATCCGCACCGAACTTGCGCACCCGCTTCATAACCTCTACTTCATGCGGGATCAGCAGGTGGCATGCGCCCGCGGCATTATCCAGGCGCGGATGGCACACCGGGACCGGGAGGCGGAGGTGGAGTTCGCGGGGCTCGGGCTCGTGGCGTCGGGATATGCGCCCTCCGGCCGCATTTCATCAGGAAGACTCGAAGGCGGGGATTTCATTCCCCTCGGGGATGCGGCTCTCATCGGGGTGGGCCCGCGAACAGACAGGGAAGGCGCCGCCGCGCTGCTGGCGCAGGATCCCGGCTTTGACGAGATCGCCGTCGTGCACCAGCGCGGCCATCCCCTGGTCGCCGGACACGACCCGATGGTGGCGATGCATCTCGATACATACATGAACATCGCATCGCAGGATGTCGTCGTCGGAAATCCTCTCCTCCTCTCCGCGGCGACCGTTACCCTGTATGACCGGGACGGCGGACAATATCGCCCGAAGACGGAAACAATGCCCCTTGACGCATACCTCCGCGACCGCGGCTGGTCCATCATTCCGATCACCACACTCGAACAGCTCTGCTATGCAAGTAATTTCCTCTGCGTTCGCGACGGCGCCTGTGTCACACCCGACACCGAAGCACTTGCCCCGGGTGTCCTTCTCCGGGTCAGGGAAAAAGCGCGGGCTTTCCCGGAAAAATACGGGCCGCTCCTCCGGCAGGCTGAGCACGATCTGCAGGTGCTGCGCGCCGATGCGGAATTTTTTCCCCATAA